>JBFHKM010000019.1:0-32096 GCA_041595335.1 Sphaerochaetaceae bacterium | reverse complement strand
TCATTAATATTAAACAAAAACAAGGAAAACAGCATTTAATGAAAATCAGCATAATTGGAGACTCTATTTCAACATTTGAAGGATACATTCCAGAGGGATATGAAACCAAATATCCATTTGGAAATGTGAAACAGGTTGAGCAGACCTGGTGGTATCAGATGATAGAGCGCAATGGATGGACTCTTGGGCACAATAACTCATTCAGTGGCTCTCGTATATCAAACACATCCCCTCTTCAGATTCCTCATACAAACTTCTCTGATGACAGCAGAATTCTTAACTTTGAGTCAGATATAATCATCATATTTGGCGGAACGAATGACTATGGAGCAGTTATGAATCAACCTGATATGAAGGAATTCAAAGAGCAATATCGATACATGCTCTCAAACCTCATTAAGAAAAATCCAAATTCAAAGTTCATACTCTGCACTCCTCTCAGAAGGCTGGACATAAAGACAAAAACAAAACCCCATAAGAAACTTAAGCTCAAGAAAATAGCCAGAGCAATAAAAGATGTGAGCTCTGAATATAAGTGCTGCAAGGTAATTGATCTGTACTCTCATAAGATAAAATTATCTGACTTTTTCTTCATTGATGGAGTGCATCCAAACGAAAAAGGAATGTCATCCCTTTCAAATTGGATTGAAACTGGCATAAAAGAATGGTAAAAAGTGCGCACATTTTGCTACCTTAACATTCGTTTAGCAAATTATGTATAGCAGAATCATGCAGTCTTCAAGCAACCTCGCCCAATGATTTTCATATTTTCTTATATTTTTGTGTAAAATAACGAAAAGTTAAACGTTTTTCTCGAAACTTATACACACTTATACCAAATATTTGAGCGAAGTTTGCACAATTTGTTTTATGTACCAATTATTTTCGTTTTTAAGCCAATATTTTATTAAAAAAACTACTGCGCAATTTTTTCACACTTTTCCAGAAAGTGCAATTATTGCACATTATGTATTTTTTTCTGCCTTAAACAGATTTGACTTTTATAGTACAAAATGCACTATAAGTACTTTAATCGCATATTTTGAAAAGTTGGCACGGTTATTGCAATATAGTTTATGTAAAAAAACAGAGCAACAGTTTTTTTCAACCTCCTTTTTGGGCATCACCTCTCTCCTTTTTAACGGTGATGCCTTTTTTTGTCCTTTTTATAAAAGTTAATTATTCACTATATATTTTAATTGCTTGCTGCATATGATTTAAGGATAATTATGTCTTTCCTCTCCTATCAATAATCCCAAACAAATCTTTTTAATTAATTATTCATAACATCAATATTTTTATCCAACTTCTACCATTCCCTCATAATTTTTAACTAATTTTTGCTTATAGATAAATTTTTGAAATAAATAAATTAAATAAATGTTAAAAATCTGTAAAAGTTGGCACGGTTAATGCAATATAAATTATGTAAAAAACAGAGCAACAGTTTTTTTCAACCTCCTTTTTGGACGTCACCTACTCTCCTTTTTTGGTGGCGCCTTTTTTTTGCCCTTTCAATAATTTTAAAACAGCATTCAATAACTTCAATACCAGATTGCAGATACCACATAATTAATTTACACACGGTGAATTATAAAGTATCGATTAAATATTTTTTTTTGTATATAATAAATTTATGGCAAAAACTAGAAGAGACAAAGCAGACTCATATACAAAAAGAGCACATAAGGCTGGATATCCAGCGAGATCAATTTATAAATTAGAAGAAATACAGCAGAAGAACAAAATTATTAAAATGGGTGATTCTGTATTGGATGTTGGAGCAGCTCCTGGTTCTTGGACTCTCTATACTCATAAAGAACTTTTAAAGGGAACTGGTTCCATAGTTGCAGTAGATTTAAATTCATTGCACCTGAGTCCAATTCCTCCAACTGTCACTTTTTTCCAGGGAGATGCATTCAGCCCTGAAATCAGAAAGAACCTTGTTGAGCTTGGACCTTATGATGCAATCATAAGTGATGCAGCTCCAATGACAATAGGAAACAGATCTGTTGACTGTGCACGCTCAGAATGGCTTTCAGAGAACGTTCTGCAGCTGGCTAAGGAACACCTAAAGCCACATGGCAATCTTGTAATCAAGATCTATCAAGGTGGTGGACAGGAAGAGATTTTAAAAGAGATGCGAACCATGTTCAAAAAGGCAAAAACAACAAAGCCTAAAGCATGCAGATCAGACTCATTCGAAATATTCTTGATTGGTCTGGATAAAAACGAATAACATTCAAGTACAAAAAAGCAGAGCCTCAAGCCCTGCTTTTTTTATCTATTTATTCTTCTTCAAATTCTTTCTGTAAGCTCTAGGATTTGTACCTGTTTCCTGCAAGAAGCATGATGAGAATCTCTTGTAGTTTGGATATCCTATTTTTTCTGCTATCTCATTGACTCTATCATCTGTTTCCTCAAGCAACTTCTTAGCAATATTGATTCTGCACTTCCTTATATATTCAACGACATTCAATCCCGTTTGCTCTTTGAACAGCTTGCTCAAATAAGAGGAGCTGACTCCCCCTACCTCAGCTAGATCATTTAGGCTCAGAGTTGAACTGTAGTTATTTTCAATGTGTTTTATTACATTCAGAATTACAGGACTTGAGCACTGCTGCTGCTCTATAATAGCCTTTGTCTGCAGGATGCTCTTTATCTCGGGAGGATTTGATGCAGCATCAATCAGATTCAATGTGAATTCTAGATCCTCCATCTGATTCTTATTTCTCAGTATTGGTGTGATTATTCTCTTCACTGAATTCTTGTAGATATCTAGAGGAAGAAGTCTCTCTTTCGATATCTCATAGTGATTGTTCAGAAGCTCCTTATAATTAGGAGCACTGCTGTAGTAACTTTCCAATATATTTGTCTCCATCTCCAGCAGCTCAACATGCTTCATGCTCTTGTTCTTCTCAAGATAATCAAGTCGTATTATTGCATCGAGGGTGTACCAATTTAGAGAGCTCTCAAAAACTTTAGCTCTGGCAAAAAAATCAGGAGCATCTTCAATTTCAATCTCATCACCAGTGATTGAGATGAAGCAGGTATCAAGCAATGTAGATAACTTTGTGATAAATGCTAGGACATCATCACATTGAACTAGAACACGCAGATGCTTTCTGTCCTCAACGGCAGCTAGATATATGAAGCCTGTCAAACCAAAGGAGATTCTTCCAACCTTTTTGGCATCAAGGAATCTATCACTCATGAGGTCAATTGGAGTGTAACGCCCTTTTGAATATAGGAGTTCCAGAAGTTTTGCTTGATGATCAAATTCATCGATTGACATCTTTCCATTGAAAAAATCCTGCATCAGGTGCTGATAAAGAACTGTGTAGTTGTTATCTACCAATTCTTTTTTCTCCTGTTCCCTCTCTTTCTGAGAGTTCTGACTCACTATCTCTTTTTTGAGTTTCAGCACAGCATCAACAATATTATCTGCAGAGGATTCCTTGAATATATATTTATCAATCTTGTTCTCTATTGCACCTAAGAAATACTCCTTATCATCATAGCCTGAGAGCAAGAGTATTTTAGTATTAGGAAGGACCTCTTTTATTTTTCGTGACATTGTGAGGCCATCCATAAGAGGCATTCTTATATCAGTTATTATTATATCTGGTTTCTTGGCAATGGCCTGTCTGAGACCTTCCTCACCATTTGAAGCCTCTCCAACAATATTTATACCGTGTAGTCCCCAATTTATATAATATCTGATTCCTTTTCTTATTATTGATTCATCATCCACCAACATCATTGTTGCCATACTAAACTTCCCCTTCTATTTCTATCGGTAAGACGACACTCATTGTGGTTTTATAACCATCATTCTGAGCAAATATACCGTACTGCTTTCCACTTATTAATTTTATTCTATTGTTGATATTGTTGATTCCAATTCCAAAACCTTCTTTGTTCAATTCATCAGGTTCCATCAGTTTTTTGTTGAAAGCATCTGCATCCAGCAATCCTGCAGAATCAATCACATGATAGCAGAGAATTTTATCTGATGCTGTGATGTTCACCTCAACCTCGCCATGTCCCACCTTATCTATTCCATGAAGAATTGCATTCTCAACAAGAGGTTGCAATATCAAACGAGGAACAAGAAGTGTCTTTGTTACATTGCACTTTATTCTGAAAGTGAGGTCATCACCATGACGTATGGTCTGTATGCGAGCATATGTTTCAAGATGCTCAAGTTCTTTAGACAGTGGAATCAAAGGAGTCTCATCCTTTGCAAGAGACAGTCTGAATAATTTAGAAAGAGATGCAACCATATCACTTATATCTTTTGTATGATGCATCTCACTCATCCAATATATTGTATCAAGAGTGTTATACAAGAAGTGGGGATTGATCTGTGCCTGAAGCATTGCAAGACGTGCTTCCTTCTCATGCAGTGTTGCAAGATAGACCTCTTCATATGAGCTCTGAAGTTTGTCTGCCATGGTATCAAACTGTCTTGAAAGAAGAGCCAGCTCTCCATCACCTTCAGGATTGATTCTCTTATCAAAATCCCCATTTTCAATATCATTCATTCTCTCTCCAAGTTTTCTCAGAGGATTCATTATGATTCTTGTGAAGATTGTCGCCAAGAAAAAACAGAAAATAAGACATATAATTATGTAGTACTTATATGTACCATAGAGAGTGTTGTTTACATGACTTGGAAAATAATTGCTTGAATACTGAACGAGTGTTGAATTTATATCATCAAGTCTCAAAGAAGTTGTTTTGAAATCACCACTCTCAAGAGATTCAACATCATCGACCGAGGTGTATACCACTTTATCATCATCATTTCGAATGACATAATTATAATCAAATTCATGATCCACATCATCAAGACTTCCAATGATATTGTTGATGTAATCAACAGAGAGATCAACTGCCACATAACCTAGTCTTTGATTTATGTTCTTAGGATTCTTGAGAAGTCTGACCATTGTGAGATTCTCAGCTCCGTTTACATATCTTCTTATCCAAAAAGGTTTTCCATTCTTACTATCTGCAATAATTTTATCTTCATCTGTTATCACATGCTGAGGAGTTCCTGTGTAAACTCTGCTTCCATCACCACGTACAACCTGAAGAGATGTTATGGAGGTGCTTCCATGAACAATTGTCGAGACAACTTCCTGAACATTATAATTCAACTGCTTCTCATAGATCTCAGTAGCATCAGATTGAAGATACTCTATGACATTGGCATTCAAGCTCAAAAACAGAGTGTAATCATATGAATCTGAAAGAATTTTAGAAAAAGCATACCCAACAATTCTTATGTTCTTTTTGTTGTTCTCTTCTTGAAATACATTCGCAGTTCTGGTTGCTTGATTTATAAATATAATCGATGATGCTATAAGTGGTAGTGTGAAACTCACTATAAAAATTAGGATCAATTTTTTTCTCATCGATATCGGTTTTGTTTTCATTGATATCTCCTGAATTGGACTGCATGATATCACAATATTTAACATCAAAGACAAAAAACCGGACATAATATCCTATTTTTTTATATTAATTAATCAAAATGATAAAAAATGGTATATTTTGAATATTTTTTTGAGTTTCTTTATCTCATATCGGACTTATAATTCATTAACAAATAAAAGAAGGAGATAAAAAGAATGATCAATAAAAAACTTTTATCTATAGCAATGATAGGAATTGCAGCAACAGGATTGCTTTTCGCAGGTGGCTCATCTGAGAAAAACACAAAAACAGACGACAGCAAGATACAGTTGAGTATCATGCATTATTTCACAGATGAACAGGCTCAAGAAGGTTCTCAAGAAATAGCAGTTAACAACCAACAGGTTAAAAATGTAATTGCAAACCACCCTGAAATCAGTTTCAATGAAACACAGTTACAGCATGAAGATTACAACATCAAACTGCAGGCATTGGCAGCTGCTGATGATCTACCAGATGTATTCATGATCAGAGGTGATGTAGTGGACACATTCAATGAAAACGGTCTTCTAGCAGATATCACACCTTACTTAGAGAAGAGTGCTTGGAAAGATGCTTACCGTGATGGTATCTTCACTCCAGTGCAGAGAGGTACAGCAATCTATGGTACACCAACTCAGAACTCCTTCACAACTTTGATGTACTACAACAAAGCATTGTGGGCAAAAGCTGGTTACTCTGAAGTACCTGCAACATGGGAAGGTCTATTTGAAGCAGAGAAAAAATTTGAAGCTATGGGCATCGATATGTTCATGTTCGGTAATAAAGATAAATGGCAGTACAACTCATCATGGTGCTCTGCTCTTGCAAACAGATTCACTGGTACAGACTGGTACAATCAGATCTTAGCTGGTAGCGACGATGTTGCTTTCACAGATCCTGAATTCAAAGCTTTCTTGCAGTTAACAGCTGACATTGGTGCTAAAGCTGGATTGAACCCAGACTTCGCAACAATTGATCACCTTCAGGCTGCAACTCTATTTGGAATGGGCGAATCAGCTCTATTCATCGATGGTTACTGGGGTGTTGAAAATGTAACTGCTGCAATTCCTGCAGGACAAGAAGAAGACTTCGGTGTTATGCCTCTTCCAACTGTTGCAAACGCTAAAGGTGCAGACAATGCTGTAGCTGGTGGTTGTGGTTGGTTCTATGCTGTAAACGGTAAACTAACAGGCGAAAAACTTGAAGCTGCTGCAGATGTAGTTCTTGAATTAACAAACACTGAAGTATCAAAAACTTTAGCAGAAAAAGTTGGTATCCTAGGTGCTTGTAAAGTAGATAACATTGATGTTTCAAAGTTCTCTCCTCTTGTAGCTTCATACCTAACAGTTGTTAATGAATGTCCAATTGTTCCTATCTATGATAACTCATTGAACAGTTCAATCATTGAAACACAGAACGATTTATTCCCTCAGCTTCTAGCTGGTAGCATCTCTGTTGATGCAGCAGCTGAAAAGATTCAAGCAGCTTACGAAGAATCTAAATAGGTAATTATATCATTTAGCTAATTAATGGAGCTTTTCTTTTTTAATAAATTTGAAAAGCTCCAACTTTTATAAGGATTGTAAATAATGAGAAGTATGATTGAACCCAGTAAAAAGAAAATCTGGGCATATTTAACACCTGGTATTTTGATATATGCTTTCGTAGTATTCATTCCAATACTCTATGCAATATATTATAGTTTTTTTGATTGGTCAGGTGGAACACACATGACTTTCATCAAGTTTGAGAACTATTCTAAATTGATTCGAGATATGGATTTCTGGGGTGCTATAAAGAACAACCTTATTTTGGTTGTTGTATGTATAATTGGTCAGATTGGATTGGCATTTGTTATGTCTATTCTTCTTAACTCAAGGCAGGCAAGAAACAAGCAACTTCATATGTCTATAGCTTTCTTCCCATCAACATTGGCAGCAATTGTAATTGGTTCTGTATGGTCAATCATCTTTGATTACAGATATGGCCTTTTGAACTGGGCGTTGACTGCATTGGGTCATGGAGATTCCATTCAACCTTGGTTGAGCAATCCAAAATTGAGTATCTATTTTGTTGCAATTCCTGTTATATGGCAGTTCATTGGTTACTATCTGATAATAATCATGAGTGCTTATTCTTCCATAGACAAGAGTCTATTGGAGGCAGCAGAGATTGATGGTGCTACCGCCATTCAACAGTCACGATATATAACTCTTCCAATAATCAAACCAGCTTTGGTTGTATGTCTTGTTCTATGTATTGCCGGTAACATGAAGATATTTGATCACATCTATGTAATGACCGGTGGTTCTGCGAATACAATGGTTGGTGCAATGTATGCATACAATGTTTCATTCAAGATGATGAAAATGGGATATGGATCAGCAGTTGCTATAGGAATACTCCTTGTCAGCTTGGTAATAACATTCGCTTCAAAACAACTATCTTCTTTAGGAGCTAACAATGACTAAAAATACAAAAAAATTGACTCCAGGTGGAGCTATATTGAATGTTGTTTTATGGCTTGTGAGCATAGGCTTCTTATATCCAGTGATATGGCTGTTCTATTCTGCAATGAAAACAAAAACTGAATTTAATTTGAACAGTATTGCTCTTCCAAAGCATCCAACTCTTGATAATTTTAAAAATGTATTTACAATTACTAATATACCTCTATATATGGGAAACTCATTCTTGGTAACTGCAGTTGCTATTGTTGGAATTCTATTGATCAGTTTTGTAATGGGATATTTCTTATCTCGTTTTGATTTCAAAGGAAAGACAACAATTTTCACAGTTCTTTTGATTGGTATGTTGATTCCACAGCACTCTTTGATGGTTCCAATTACAATCATCTTCACAAAGCTGGGTCTCACAGACCACAGATTGACTCTTGTGCTGCCTTACATCGCATTCCAATTGCCAATTGGTGTCTATCTTGTAGAGAGTTATGTACGAAGTATTCCTAAAGAGATGGAAGAAGCTGCAGCTATTGATGGTGCATCTTTCAACTACACTCTTTTCAATATAATATTGAGAATGACAACACCAGTACTATCTACTGTTGCAATCATATCGTTCTTTGCATGTTGGAATGAATTTATATTTGCTTTGATACTCACCACCAAATCAAATCTAAGAACATTGCAGTTGGGACTTACAGCCTTCAAAGGATCATACAGTGCAAACTATCCAATGATCATGGCAAGTATGTTCATTGGTATATTACCTGCACTCATACTGTTCGTATTTGGTTCAAAGAAGATAATGGATGGTATGGTCGTTGGTGCTGTTAAAGGCTAATTTACAGAGAAAATTAAACTACAAAAGGAAATAAGAAAAATGAAAGCTATTGATTTAAATGGCAAATGGACAATGGTCTATGGTACGCCGGAAGAGAAAGGTATTCTATGCAATAAAGATTTGGAGTCAAAGTTGCTCGGACAATCTTTTGATGCAGCAGTGCCAACCACCATGTATGAAGTACTTGAAAACAATGGTGCAATTGATGATCCATTCTTTGGTGAGAATGAATCCATATACACAGAGCTATCAAATGTGAGCTGCAGCTTCACAAGAGACTTCACAGTATCAAAAGAAGATCTAACTGAGGATGTGATTGAATTATGTTTTGAGGGTTTGGACACTCTTGCAACTGTAACTTTGAATGATGCAGTGATTGCAACTACAGAGAACATGCACATTGGTTACACCTTCTCTGTTAAGAATCATTTGGTAGAAGGTACAAATACAATCCGTGTTGATTTTGAATCACCTGTTATGAAAATGAGAGAGAAATATGCAAGAAAACCTATATGGACAACAGAAGTTGCCATGAAAGGTCACAGCTATTTAAGAAAATCTCACACTCAATTTGGTTGGGACTGGGGTCCTCAGTTCCCTGATATGGGTATCTGGCAACCAGTTCATCTCAATCTATACAGCACTGCTAAAATTGAAGATTACTATGTTGTTCAAAAACATAGCAGAACAACTAGCAGGGTTGATTTGGACATCTCCTTGGATCTCTCAATTGTAGATTCAACAAAGCCTCTTCTTGCAGATATTGCAATCAAAGATGCTCAAGGAGAGGTTGTAGCTGAAACATCAGCAGCAGTAACAAAGAGCAAAGAGAGTGCAAAACTGTCAATTGAGAAACCTGAACTTTGGTGGCCAAACAATCTTGGTGAGCAGTACCTATATGAAGTCTCAATAGTTCTATCATCAGGAAAAGAGAAAATTGATGAGAAGACCTTCAACCTTGGTCTAAGAACTTTGACTGTCGATCAGAGTCCACGTGATGATGGACGTAACTTTGCATTCGTATGTAACGGTGTTGAATTCTTTGCAATGGGAGCTGATTACATTCCTCAGGACGCTTTGGCTGCAAGAGGCGAGAACAAAGAGAAACTCTCTCACCTACTTCTTGATTGCTACAGAGCCAACTACAACTGCATAAGAGTTTGGGGTGGCGGTACATATCCAAGCATTCATTTCTACGATGAGTGTGATAAATTGGGTCTTGTTGTATGGCAGGATATGATGTTTGCTTGTGGTATCTATGATATGAGTGAATCTTTCACAGAATCAGTCAGAGATGAGATCATCTACAATGTGAAGCGCTACAGAAACCATGCAAGTCTTGGTCTTCTCTGCGGTAACAATGAGATGGAAGGTGCTTTTGTAAATGCAGAGGGATGGCAGATAACTCGTACAGCAAAGCTTGATAAGGACTATCTTGATCTATATGAAAAGATGATTCCAGACATCGTTGAGAAATACAATCCTGTAACTCAATACTGGCCATCATCACCTAGCAGCATCGGTGGTTTCCACGATCCTGAAAATGATGCAATGGGAGATGTTCACTACTGGGGAGTATTCCACGGAAATGAACATTACAAGGTATTCAGAAATCATTATCTACGTTTTGCAAGTGAATATGGAATGGAAGCTCTTCCTGACATGAAGACAATAAACCAATTCACAGAGCCAGAAGATAGAAGTTTCTTGTCTCCTGTAATGGACAACCACAACAAGGTAATCAGACCTTATGGTGGTAATATAAAGGTACTTTCAAATATTGCTCTTGAATTCAGAATTCCTCAGCATCTTGATGAGCTTTCATATGTATCACAGGTATTCCAAGCAGAGACAATAAAGATTGCAGTTGAGCATTTCAGATCAAACAGAGGCAGATGCATGGGTTCAACCTACTGGCAGGTAAATGATGATTACCCTGTAACATCATGGGCTTCAATTGACTATTATGGCAGATGGAAAGCTCTTCATTATGCTGCAAAACGTTTCTACTCTCCTGTTATGCTTGCATCTAGAGAGGATGGTCTTGATTGTCATCTGACTCTATGTAATGAACAGAAGGTTCCATTTACAGGAACTCTTGAAGCTGAGATAAGAGATATAGACAGTGCAATAATTGAATCAATAAAGATTGATGTTGTAACTCCTGAGCTATCAGCAAAAGAAGTAGCAATACTCTCTATATCCGATTTGGTTGAGTTGAATGGTTCTGAATACAACGAATATGTTCCTTTGAACAGATTCAACAGAAAAGAGAGAGAGTACTTTGTGTCATTCAGACTTATTGATGAGAAAGAGAATATTATATCAAGTGGTACACAGTTATTCACTCCTCATAAGTATTTTGATTTCAAGAGGGCTGATGTTCAGGTGACACCTGGTTTGAATGAAGGTGAATTAGTGATCTCAACTGATGTGTTTACAAAATCAATCATGCTCACCACACTGAAAGAAGATGTCATTCTTGATGATAACTGCTTTGATTTACTTCCTGGGGAGGTCAAGACTGTTAAGGTCATTGAAGGCTCCTTGAAGAGTGATGATCTGAAGGTCTTCTCAGTGAACAACCTATCATCAATTTCTTAAATTGCTTTAAAGAAAGACAGAATCCAAATTGGATTCTGTCTTTTAATAATTGTATATTTAAATCTATTTAATTCTCATTTTGGACATGCACATCCATCTGTGGGAATGGAAGATATATATTCTTCTCTGCAAGTCTGTCTGTGATCTCACCATTGAATCTGAAGCTTACAGTCCAATAATCTGCAGGTTTTACCCAAGGTCTTATTACAAAATTGATTGAAGAATCTGCAAGCTCACCAATCTCAACTGCAGGAGCTGGTTCTTCCAATACCTCAGGATAAGATTTGATCACATCCAAGAACAGCTGGCGTGCAACTTTCAAATCTGTATCGTAAGGAACACCAACTGTCAAACCAACACGTCTCATATCTGTATCTGAATAATTGGTAACAGGACTTGCCCATACAAGGTTGTTGCTGAGTGATACCTTCTTTCCATCAGGAGTTCTCAATTTAACGCAGATGAGATCCATTGCCTTCACTGTTCCAGAATAAGAACCAATCTCAACGTAGTCCTCTTTTCTGAAGGGCTCATTCAAAATGATCATGAATCCTGCAAAGAAATTGGAGATTGAATCCTTAAGAGCCAAGCCTAAAACAACTCCAGTTATTCCAAGACCAGCAATCATAGGAGCCATGTCTATTCCAAGTTGAGATAAGAATGTGATTATCAAGATGACCCATCCCAATACTGATAATATCTTTATCAGATACTCTCTCAACAGAGCACTTATGTTCTTTGCTTTTGAGAAAACACGATTCAGCGTTGCAAGTATTATCTTAAGAATTATGAAGCCTATAACAAGGATTATTATTCCTGATAAAAGATTGCTTAAAAAGAGTGAAAAACCTGCTGTTTTCCAAAATTGTAATGTACCCATGATGCCTGAACTGCTTGATGCATCTGATGCCAAAGCTAAATATGATAACATATTTCTTCCTCCCAAAGAGTAACAAGAGATGACAAAGAGTGAAATATTGAAAATCAATATTATTTAATTTTTGAATAAGTACCTATAATTTTGTTATATAAGTTTGAGTGATGCTGTCAAAACTTGTTCTGATTTATTATATATCCTATTCATACTGAGGTCTAGCTAAAAAAAAGTACCGCATTTAAGCAGTACTCCTTTCAGTAGATTTACATAGGTCAGTCTGTGATATGAATGTCCATCTGAGGAAATGGTAGAGAGATTCCAGCTTCCTTGAGCTTTGGTAGAACCTGACTGTTGAATCTCCAATAAACATTCCAATAATCCTGAGGCTTTACCCAAGGTCTTATTACGAAATTGATTGATGAATCACCAAATGTGTTGATTTCAATGGTAGGAGGAGGATCTTCCAATACCTCTTCATATGATGCAATCAACTCTTCAAAAACAGTCTTTGCAGTTTTTAAATCAGTATCATAAGGAACACCGATTTCAAATCCAATACGTCTCTTATCGGTGAAGGAATAGTTTGTAACAGGTCCATCCCATACAACCTTATTGCTCATTGTTATCAACTTACCATCAAAAGTTGTGAGTTGAACACATACAAGGTCCATTGATTTTACAGTACCTTCCATTGCATTTACATTGATGTAATCACCCTTTCTGAAAGGTTGATTCAAAATTATCATGAAACCTGCAAAGAAGTTTGAAATTGAATCTTGGAGAGCCAAACCTAAAACGATACCAGTAACCCCAAGACCAGTTACTATAGGCCCCATATCTATTCCTAGATGTGAGAGGAAAGTTGCTACCAGAACTATCCAACCCAATACCCATAGAACCTTCTCTATATATTCTCCCAGTAAGTCGCTCATATTACGAGCTTTACTGAATACCTGTGTTATAGTTTTCATTATAACTTTCAAAATAATCCAACCAACAAGGACTATAATCAATCCAGTCACAACTTTATTCAAAAACTGATAAAATGCAGGTAATTCCCAAAATTTTATAGAATCAAAATAAGTTGTAAAAGAACTCCAATCTACAGCCGTAGCTAACGCAATTAAAGAATTCATCTATCATCTCCATACTAGAATGTTATATTTATTATATCCTATAAAAATATAAAAATATAGTTTATTCGAATCTGTGAATCAATGAGGAAACAAAAAAAAACCACCTCATTGCATACATACAACAAGGCAGTCTCTGTTATCTAATTCTTACAAATTATCTAGCAAGTAAGGAATTCAATTTCTTTGTGAATGCAACAGGATCTTTTGGCATTACACCCTGTGCTAGCATAGCCTGTCCAAGCAATACCTCACAAACATCCTTTACATAGGAGTCATCTGTGCTTGCGCCAATCTTCTTAACAAGATCGTTATCACAGTTAACTTCAAGAATAGGTTTTGATTCTGGGAAATCAGTCTGACCCATCTGCTTTAGCATCATCTGCATCTGAACTGTAGGATCGTTTTCATCAACAACTACAATTGCAGGAGATTCTGTTAGACGAGTTGAAGCAACTACATCTTTAACTTCATCCTTCAATGCTTCTTTGATCTTACTTACAATGTCTTTCTCTTCTTGAGAATCAACTTTGTCTTTGTCGTCATCTGATTTTAGATCATCAACTGCACCACTCTTGTTGATAGCCTTCAAAGGAAGTTCTTTGTATGTTCCAACAGAACCAATGATGAAATCATCAATGTCTTCTGCCATGATCAATACTTCATAACCTTTCTTCTTGTAAGCTTCAAGTAATGGGCTTGATTTTAGAGTCTCTTCCTTACCACCTGTGATATAGTAGATGCTCTTCTGATCTTCACTCATTCTCTCTTTATATTGAGCCAATGATACATAACCATCTTCTGTTGAAGATTTGAATCTAACAAGTTCAAGCAATTCATCACGGTTTGCATAATCGCTGTAAAGACCTTCTTTCAATGGTCTGTTGTACTGCTCAATGAACTTAGCATATAATTCTGGGTTGTTTTCTGAAATCTTCTTGAATTCGCTTAGAAGTTTCTTAACGCTGGAGTTTCTGATTGTGCTCATAACTCTGTTCTGCTGTAAGATCTCTCTTGAAACGTTCAATGGTAGATCTTCACTGTCGATGATACCACGTACGAAACGTAGGTAAGTTGGAAGTAATTCTTTCTCATCATCAGTGATGTACACTCTCTTAACATAAAGTTTTACACCTGGGCGGTAATCAGCATAGTTCATATCGAATGGAGCTTTAGCTGGAATGAAGAACATTGTTGTATATTCTGTAGCACCTTCTGCTTTTGTGTGTAAATAGAAAAGAGGATCTTCGCTATCACTGTTTGTGTTCTTGTAGAAGTTGTTGTAATCTTCTTCTTTCAAAGAACTCTTTGGTTGTCTCCAAAGTGCAGTGCTGCTGTTGATCTGTTCTACTTTATGTTCGATTGTCTTGATAGGATTGCCTTCAGCATCTTTATTCTTATCATCAACTTTTTCACTGTCATAAGCTAGATAAATAGGATAAGCAACATGATCACTGTATTTCTTAACCAGCTGTTCAATCTGCCATCTGTTAGCAAACATCTCACCTTCTTCATTGAGGTGCATGATGATTGTTGAACCCTGTTCATCTCTATCTGCTTCTTCTATTGTATAGGAACCAACACCTGTGCTTGACCATTTGTATGCTTTGTCTTCACCAGCTCTCTTACTGATAACATCAACAGATGATGAAACCATGAATGCGCTGTAGAAACCAACACCAAACTGACCGATGAGGTTGCTGTCTTTCTTCTGGTCGTCAGATAAAGTAGATAAGAACTTCTTTGTACCACTGGATGCAATAGTACCAAGGTTATCTGCTAGTTCGTCATGACTCATACCAATACCGTTATCTTTTAGGATTAAAGTAGCTTCTTTACCGTCTTTGCCTTCAACAAACTCCAAATCGATACGAGGATCGAATTCATAGTCTTTTAACTTTTCATCTGTTAATGATAGATATTTCAATTTATCAATAGCATCAGATGAGTTAGAGACCAATTCTCTTAAGAAAATTTCCTTATTTGAATAAAGGGAGTGAATGATTAATTGCAATAACTGAGAGACCTCAGTTTTAAACTTCTTGTGTTCCACGTTATACCTCCAAAAGAACATAACATATTAATTTTAAATTTTACTTACAAAAAATATAAAACTTTTGTTATATCGGCAACTGATAAAGAGGATTTTATGGCGGAATCAGATAATTTATTACACTTTTGAGTGAGATGTCGCAATTTTATATATTTTTGACCCCCAAACTATGTATATGAAACATATTTGAGAAAGGAAGGTATATATTTTGAAGCCAAAAAAGGACAAAAAAATACCGCTTAACCAAGGGGAAAAGCGGCAACCTCCTATTGTGATCCTAATATAACTTAGAACCTTTTGCTCAACTGCTGGAAAAATCATGCTGAGCAGAACAACGACAAACATTATTATTACATAGGTTTTGGAATATGTAAAATAAAAGTTTCGTTTTTTTCTCTTTTTTTTTACGGGGTGCAATTTCTCTCAAAAACATTTAGAATTCTGATTCAAAAAAAATGACAGATTTTTTTATATAATTCCTTACATATTCTGTTTTTAACTTCTCAGTTTTGTATACAAAAAATATAACCAATACATGTATGTATCTACTTAAACGATTCAAATTAAATATGTAAAAAAGGAGATTTATTTATGATGTTTTCTATAAACATAACCTATTTGTATTAGTTTTACCAAATCTCTCGATAATTCCTCTTAAACAGGAGGATTTTAATTGAATGAATCAAAACTTATGATATTCTTTCGGCTGGCTTTTTTTAATATTTTTGTCACTCTTGGACATCTGCAGTATATATGAGAATAAGTCAGAGCATCATTGCCATAATCATCAGTTGCATTCACATCAGATCCTGCATCAATGAGAACCTGTATGACCTCAGGTGCATCTTGATTTTTTGCACTTATCATAAGTGCAGTTCTCCCAAATAGATTTCTTGCATGAACATCAGCTCCTGAATCAATCATGGCTCTAACAAGTTTTGCATCACAGCTTCTTTTAACAACGTACATAAGAAAGGTCACTCTCCTATAAGCTGTAGCATTCATATCCACCCCTTTTTCCATAAGTTCATATAGTTGAGATGGGTCTTCTTTAAATATATCGCATAATTCTCCGAAATCCATATTGGTTTTCACTTACAGCACCGGTCCTTTTGTTCTTTACTGTTATTCTATCAAGTACTTAAAAAATAGCAACCTAAATAATTTAATTCTATAATTAAGTAAATTCATAACTTATAACAAATAATACAAACTTCTAACATTTTGACAAGTTTTTTTTATAGAAACTAACTATTTGTGTAGTATTTTACAGGACCTCTCAATCATGACACTTGTTAGAACTTTTTATGGCAACTTGTAACATATCCCATAAGAATTTGGTGTTATTATTATGTTTTTATTGATTTCATGTTGCTTTTTGGCGAAGTTTGTTATAACATGAGGGCTGAAATTAGTATTACAAATCGGCATTTAGGTACCTCTGAGGTGTATTTTTGCCAAAAAGTTTGTTATTTTTCATTATAATAATCGCATTTATGACTTTATAAAACCATAAATCAAAATTATAGAATAACAAACTTCTACAGATATATAACATATGGCTTTAGTTATGTTAATTTTACTCACATAACATTCTCTTGTTGAGGTATGTTATAACTTAAACTTAATATATGTATAGTTTGTAGATGATTTGTTATATGTACAAAGCTTGATAGTTAAAATCGAGTATAATTTTTACAGGGCAGGTAAAATAATGTTAGTAGCACCAATTACAAACGAAACCAAATCGACTCAGATTGCAAACAAATTAGAAGAAATGATTCTTTCTAAGAAATACAAGGCTGGAGATACACTTCCAAGCCAGCAGGAATTGGCACAGCAATTTTCAGCATCATCTAGATCTGTAAGAGAAGCATTTAAGAACCTTGAAGCAAAAGGCTTGATTCAAGTTAGCCAAGGTAAAAGAGCTTTAGTAAAAAGTAACAACCTTGATCAATTCGTAGAATCACTATCAATGTCCATGCTATCAAAGCAAGTTCCAGATAAAAAGTTACTCACAGACTTAATGCAAGTTAGAGTTACTATTGAAGTTGGAGCAACAAGAGAGTTATCTAGAAGTGCATCTAGAATGCTAATTGTACGTTCTTTAGGACGTTGTTGTACAAAGATGGAAGCACAGATCGAAACATTAGAAGAGAATCCAAAAGATGTTGAAGCTCTTAGAATCTTCAAAGAGAATGATTTTGATTTCCACACAACTTTAATCAAATCAAACGACAACATCATTCTTAACTCAATCTATGAAAACCTATCACCTCAGCTATATGCAGCTCTTGATAGATTAAAAGAAACATTGGCTGAGAAGAAAAAGAAAGTCAATGAATATCATTATCTTGTTGATGCACTAGAAAATGGTCAGACAGACCTAGCAGTAGCATTAACTCTTGTTAACTTAACAAACATAAACGATAAGTTTGAAGAATTAGCACTTTAGTCTCAAAAGATTAAAATCAACAACCATTGCTTCGGCAGTGGTTTTTTATTTGTCTTTTGACTAGAATAAATCCATGGAAAATCTAATAACAATAAAAAACGCAAGTGTCAGACGCAATGGCATCAATATAGTTGAGGACTTGGACTTTGAAATAAACAGAGGCGAGAGTGTGGCAGTACTTGGGCCAAATGGTGCAGGTAAATCAACACTGTTTAAAATATGTTGCATGGAAGTTCATCCTTTATGGAAAGAATCTTTGATGATAAGAAGATTTGGTTTTGATAAGATTAGCAAAGAGGAGCTCAGACTGAAGATGGGAATCGTATCAAAAGAGCTTCTTGAGATATGCAGCTCTTCATATTACGTTCGAGATATTGTTGCAGGAGGACTACTTTCATCCATTGGCCTGGATTTCCATCATCATCTGACTGACGAGATGTGGGAAAAAGTTGATGATACAATAGAGAGATATGATTGCTCAAACATCAAACACAAAAAGATGAAGGATCTATCCACAGGAGAGGCTCAGAAGGCTCTCTTGGCTAGAGCTCTGGTTCTTGAACCTGAACTACTTCTTCTAGATGAAGCTGCAAATGGCCTCGATTTTCCATCTAGAAGTATATATCGCGATACATTGAAGAGGGTTCTATCTGAAGGAAAGACTCTGGTTCTTATAACGCATGATCTCTCACAGGTACTTCCTGAAATAAACAAAATTGTATTCATGAAGGATGGTAAGATCATAGAGACAGGCAACAAAGAAGATATGCTTACAGAAGAGAAGCTTTCCGCACTGTATGGCAAAGAGGTATATTTAGATAAGAGAAATGGTCTGTATTCTGCCTGGTGCTAACTTGTGATGATTATAAGCAGAGGTGCTTCACTTGCTCATATCTGAAGCATGTTGTCACGTGGTCATTGACCATACCAACAGCCTGCATGAAAGAGTACATTATTGTGGAACCCACAAACTTGAATCCCCTCTTCTTCATATCCTTACTCATCTTATCGGAGATAGCAGATGTGATTGGCATATCTGATGTACTTGATAGATGATTATCAACTGTCTTGTTATCAACAAAAGCCCATAGGTAATTTGAAAAAGATCCAAACTCCTTCTGTATTTCAATCACTGCTTTTGCATTGGTTATTGAAGATCTCACTTTCAATTTGTTTCTAACAATTCCTGCATTTGAAAGCAATCTATCAACATCACTTTCAGTGTAATTGGCCACTGTTTCGATATCGAAATTGTCGTATGCTCTCTCATATTCAGCTCTTTTTCTGAGGATGGTCAACCAACTCAGACCTGCTTGAGCACCTTCAAGAATAAGAAACTCAAAAAGTCGTCTGTCATCATGGACAGGTACTCCCCATTCTTCATCATGATATGCCATATACATCTCGTCTTCTGTGTTCCAATTGCATGTGTTGTCCATTTTATTGCCTCTCAATTTATTGAATTAACTATAACACATGCTATCTCATGCGTAAATATTGGTACAAAATATCATGAAAATACGATTTCCATATCTATTTGTACTGGTTTTGTAAAATATATTTATTTAAACTTAATTCGTGTTCAGATATCTTTTAACGTCAAAATCATCCAGTTTTTTCTACTTTAATAAGGAAAAAATCAAAAATATAATAATATTCTTTAGCACAGTTTCTCTTTTCATGCTATTATTACTTAACAATGTTTATGGAGGCATTTTATGAAAAGATGTTCAATCATTATTCACAGTGTTAATGGAAATTGCTTCATTATGGCACAATACTTACAAGAACTTATGCAAGATCGTAACTGCGATACACACCTATATCGTGTACAAGATGACGATTTACATATTTGGGCAAACAAAAATGAAACCACAAATGATTTTTTAGAGGATATACTAGCTTTACCTTATGCAGATGCAGAAATATTACATAAGAGTGATATGATTATATTAGGAAGTCCTACTATGTTCGGTAATGTTACAGGCGAGATGAAAACTTTCTTGGATTCAACTTTCCCACTGACTGAAGATAGATCCCTTGAAACTAAATTTTTCGCTTGCTTCACAAGCTGCACTCACTCAACATGTGAAGGCGCTCATGCAATAGATTCTATGATTTACTGGGCACAGAATATGGGTCTTATCCACATTCCTTTCGGTGTTCATACTGAAATTGATTCTCATAACCAACCTGTAGCTGGACTTGTTCACCTAGCAGGTAAAGAAAACATGATCAGACCAAGTGTAAAACTTGGCGAGGTAATGGCTTGTTATGCAGACCAATTAGCAGCTTATATTCAAGATGATGAGGATGAAGAATAAATAATTCTACTTATATTTTGTGATGATCATGCCACTCAATTTTTGGGTGGCATTTTTCATGTCCTTGCCTAAAGAAAGGAAAACCCTTTACAAAAACTGTTAACAACAATTCTCGTAGAGGGTATCTTTAAGAAAACAAAGAAAAAACAAATAAGTACATATCTGACATATTGAGTAAACTACTCTCAATAAAATACAAGGATGACATGTACTCGACTAATTAAAATGTCTTAATTAAAAGACAACAATATGGTAACAAATATAGATTTGAAAAACAAGGTTTCGACCCTTTATTTGTTATAAAATACCTATTATTTTCAATTGCATCCTACAATTATAACAATAAGGCCAAATAATATTACATCTTTGTTATTTATTTTTCTAAGTAACTAGCCTTTCACTCCAGTCAATGCAATACCTTCTTCAAAATATCTCTGCAACATTACAAAAACCAAAATGATTGGAATGGTCGCCATTGCAGCACCTGCCATTATCTGATTGTAGAATATTCTATTCTGTCCCTGAAGAAGAGCAATACCTACAGACAGAACTCTAGCCTTCTCACTGGAGCTTATAATCAATGGCCATAAATAATCATTCCACGAATACATAACAGTGAAGATCATAAGAGATACCAATGCAGATTTAGATAGAGGTAGATAAAGTTTTACAAAACTTTTGAAGTACGAACAGCCATCTATTCTACCTGATTCTAAAAATTCATCAGGCAAAGAAAGATAATACTGTCTCATCAAAAACATACCAAAGGCACTGAACATTCCAGGAAGAGCAACACCCAAAACTGTATCAACCAGATGCAACGATTTCATAATTATGTAAGTTGGAATCATCATCATCTGAGGTGGCACCATGAGTACTGAAAGCAGAATTAAGAATATCACATTCTTACCTCTGAACTTCATTTTAGCAAATGCAAAAGATGCCATAGAACAAAAAGTCAGCTGTGATATTGTTCTCAACACTGTGACCAATATTGTATTTGCAAAAAATTTGAAGAATGGAATGATCTTTGAAACAGCTACATAAGAATCGAAATTGGGATCCTTTGGAAAGAATGTTGGAGGCACCATTGAGAGTTCCTCTGTTGTTTTAAGAGAGGATATAATCATCCAGAAAAAAGGTAGGGATACCATAAGTCCAAATGTTAATAAAATAATGAAATAAATTGAATTCCTTGTTTTTGATATTTTTCTATGCATAATGTACCCATTTTTTTTGTAATTTGAATTGAACTGCTGTAATCACCAAAACAATCAAGAACAATATCAAAGATTGAGCTGAAGAATATCCCATCTTAAAGAAGATGAAACCATTCTTATAAATTGATAGTACGACAGTACCTGCAGCATTTTCCAATGCACCAGCTGGAGCATTTCCTAAAATAACAGAAGCACTATCAAATACTTGGAAGCATGAAATCAATTGTGTTATCACAATAAAGAAAATTGTTGGAGACAATAAAGGCAATGTTATTGAGAAGAACTGCCTAAGAGGAGATGCTCCATCAATTTCTGCAGCTTCATAATAGATATTAGGAATTCCTTTTATGCCTGAAATGATTATTATCAAATCATAGGCAACACCAAGCCACACTCCAATAAATATAACCGATAGCAATACAAATCTTGCATCTGACACCCATGGGATGGAAGGTAGATTGATTGCTCTTAAAACTGTGTTGAAGAGGCCATATTGAGTGTTCAAAAGCCACTTCCATACAAGAGCTGCCGCAACTGGCATTGTCATCAATGGTAGAAAATATAGTGTTCGAAGTTTCTCAGCTCCAAAGATCTTTTCATTTGCCAGAGCATTTCCAAATATAACGACCAATATAATAATTGCAGGAACAACGGCAAGGCTATATACCAAAGTGTTTCTTAAAGCACTTAGAAAGCTTGAGTCACTGAATAATTTTACAATGTTATAAAATCCTACAAACTTCTTATCAGAAAGTCCATTCCATTGAAAGAATGCCAATATAATTGACCAAACAATTGGTATCAAATAAAAAACGAGCAAACCAAGAGAATTTGGTAATATCATCAACCAACCCTGAGTTCCCTCTTTTTCTAAAAATTTTGAAATTTTACTTTTTGTCATCTTATCCTACTAAAATTTAAATTTGAATATTTTTATTTAAGCTACCAGATAGAACTGGTAGCTTATATAAAACCTAATCTTCTGATTCTAAGATCTCATTCATTTGATCAGCAATTGAAGTCATAGCTTCTTCTACTGACATATTGTTTAAATAAGCATCTTTCAAGTAACTGATCTCAATGGAAGTCCATTCAGAAGCTTTCAAAGATACAGGATAAGGCCAAGAGTACTCTTGAGCATTTATGAATTCCTGAAGGTTGTAATAAGGAATAGCATTGACCCAATCAGCTGCCATGCCTTCATAAGCAGGAATTGTGATACCAGATTTAGCCAAACTTGTATTGAATTCTGGTGAGATTAAATAATTCAAGAATTTCCAAGTTGCTTCTGGATATTTTGTCTGAGAATAAGAAGTCCAACCTATACCATGAATGATACTCTTTCTTTCATTGGTATTTGGGCTCTTAGGAAGTGGAGCGAAATCAACCTGGTCTCCTAATGAATCATTTACAATAGGTACATACCATGAACCAAGAGCAGTCATTGCAACCTTACCGCTTGTGAATAGGTCAAATGGACTGTTTACTTCAACCATCTGCTGACCTGTTGGAGATACACCATATTTGTAAATTAGATCTACTAAGAATTGAACTGCTTCAATACTTGCAGGATCATCAAAACCAGAAACCTTTCTATCTTCGCTTACAATGAAACCACCATTTGATACCATATAGTCATAATAACCATCTTGGTTTCCGAAATTTGATAGATAACCATATTGCTTACCGTTGTCTGTTTCTTTTGTTAGAGCTTGAGCTGCTTCCAATAGGTCATCCCAAGTCCAAGATTCATCAGGATAAGCTACATCAGCTTCGTCAAACATTGTTTTGTTGTAAGCCAATGTGATTGTATCGAATTGCTCAGGAATTGCATAAACAGTTCCTTCATAAGAGTATTTAGCAACTAAGTCACTTGGATATTTTGTGATATCAACACCACTCTCTTCAAAATGGTCGCTTAAGTTCATCAATAAATTATTATTGGCATACTTAGGGAAATTGGGTACATTCATCCAGAAAATATCAGGAGCTGTACCAGCAACAGTTGTAGTTTGTAATTTCTGCCAATATTGGCCCCAAGGAACAACACTTGTTTCAATTTTTATATTTGGGTTAGCTGCCTCAAATATTTCAATAGCTTCATCAATTACTGGAGTTTGAACATTATCCCAATACATCATCTGCAAAGTGACCTGTTCTTCATTACCAGTTTCACTGCTTCCGCCGGCAAAGACATTGCCAGATAATAAGATTGCAGCAACAGCCAATCCTAAAACAAATTTTTTCATCATACATTTTCTCCTTCAAATTGTATTCTTTGTGTTTTTTACTATTTTGAATAGAACCTATCCAAATTTTTAATCATTTTACTGATCTATTTTTCTAATATCTTATTCTGGGTGTCCAACATTGCCTGATGAGATGCAAATGCCATCTCATGAGACTGCAATGCTATATCAATTGATGTTTTCAATGGAAAACCTTCCTTATCTCTAAGATGATTTATGAAGTCCTTCATGAATCCTACATCACCACCACCATGTCCTTCTGCATTATTTGCGATGTGTTTGATTTCATTGCATTCATTTGTTGAATAATTTGTATATGAGATTTCATCAGAATTCATATCTCCAACAATCTCACCATTTTCAAGCATTATCTTGATTGTTCTGGTCGTCTCTTTTGTGAAAGCACTCAATGTGAATGTTGCTGTAACATTGTTATCAAACTTCATAGCAACTGTTTGATGTTCTGTCATGTTATTATCGCAAGAGAAAACACATCTTCCATAAGGACCTTCTTTAAGAGCCTTTGTGATCCCCTCTGTTGTTAGATCTGTTGTCAATATATTTGTTGGCCAGCCAGTATTTCCATTCAAGTATATTTTAGGACCATAGAATGGACAGGTATCTCTAACAGGACAACCATCAAGACATCTATCAGGAGATCCTTCAGGTTTGTTCTTAGAAGAGAAATATCCTTTGCTGCCGTATGATGATAAATCAATGCAGTTTCCACCAGTTAAGAAGAGGATGATATCTAAATCATGACAGCTCTTAGCCAATATCATTGGTGTGGATTCTTCCTCACATCTCCAATTTCCTCTGACAAAACTGTGAGAGTAATGAATGTGACCAACATTCTCAATCTGATCCAGTCCTACAATATTTCCCAATTCCTTACTATCAATTATTTTTTTAATAGTTGTGTAGAAAGGCGTGTACCTCAGAACATGAGCGATAGCAACACTTGCAGACATCTCTTTTGCTTTATCTGCAATAGCTCTACATTCTTCAAGAGTTGGAGCAATTGGCTTTTCAAGCAGCAGATCATAACCTAACTCTAAAGCTTTCATAGCTGGTTCGTAATGCATTCTGTCTTGAGTACAAACACAGACTAAGTCTGCAAATTTTTCTTTACTCAAAGCTTCTTCCCAGCTTTTGAATACATTCTCTTTTTTTAGATTGTGATCTTTCGCAAATTTATCACGTCTTCCATCATCTGGTTCCGCAACTGCAACAATTTTCAAATCTTGTGGATTCTGCAATGCATATTCACCATATGTAAATTGACCTCTTCCACCAGCACCTAAAACTATAGCTTTTATACTCTTCATTTATGTACCTCACTCACTTTTTTAATCTCTGATAAATTATTATATGACTGAGTTTCAGAAAAAAAACATAACAAATTTTACTTGATTAATTGCAAATCCGTGCATATCATAGGAAAATGAATGATAATAAAAGTCTAGTTGATAAATTTTCTACAATCAAAAATCCATGGAACTACTTCATTGGTAAGGGGAAATTGCTGTTCCCTACTCCCAATAATGTATTGTCTTTCTACCGAAACAATAACAGTTCTGCTTCTCTTTGGACCTGCACCAGTTCTCATTACAGGTATGTCTGCATCTTCAATTTATTTGATCCAATAGAGATCATAATCGATGGAAGGATAATAAATATGGAGCCCAACGAGGGAATACTGTTGCTTCCTTTTCAGCTTCATAAGTTTGTTTTACCCAAAAAGGACTCCAACACTTCTTGCATCTTTATAACCTTTACAATGGAAAAAAATGTCTACTTTGAAATGCTCAGATACAATAAATTCAAAATTGATGATGAGTTATTGAATTTGATAAATTTATTTTATGATAGCTACAATGATGATAGATATGATAACTTACCACATATTGTTGGAATAATCCTGAACAATATATCAATGAAGAAGAATATCATTCCAAAAGATCTATCAAAGAAAGCGATGCAATACAAACTATTGCAGAACATCATAACAGAAATTCAGAACGACTTGCATATAACAATAATTGAACTCTCTCAGAAGTTGAATTTTTCGGAAAACTACATACGACGTTATTTTAAAAACCGCGTAGGGATAACACTTGGGGAATATATAATTGATCTCAAAATTGATATGGCAAAACAATTTCTATATAAAGATGATTTCTCAATAACTGAGATTGCAGAGAGATGTGGGTATCAAAGTGAGTCATCCTTCAGCAGAAGCTTCAAGAATAAAACTGGGATTCCACCACAAGCTTTTAAAAAATTGATAGAACAGAATCCACTGGAATACAATCTTGGTAATGTAACTGTGTGATTCTCAATTCTTTGCAATAAACATTGAGAGTGCAGGTTATTTCATCAATAAATGCACTCTCAACTTTATATTATTTGTAATTTGTAATTTAGAACTTACTCATATCTATTGCTTCATCTTCAATCATTGATTTGTGAGCAGCAAAAGCCATCTTATGTGATTCCAATGCTATATCTATAGAAGTTTTCAAAGGGAAATGTTCCTTATCTTTAAGATGCTCAATAAAGTCTTTCATAAATCCAGCATCTCCTCCAGCGTGACCTGAAGTACCAGATACTATGTGATTTATATTCTTGACTTCTCTTGTTGAATAATTGACAACACGAATGCTATCATTAACAAGGTCTCCTATGATCTCACCATTATCCATCATGATTTTTATTGAGCGTGTTGTCTCTTCAGTAAAAGCACTCATTGAAAAAGAAGCACATACATCGTTTGCAAATTTGATTGCCACAACCTGATGCTCAGTCATATCATTATCGCAGGAGAAAACACATCTTCCGTACGGACCTTCTCTGAGTGCTTCAGTGATACCTTCAGTTGTTAGATCTGTTGTTATAACATTTGTTGGCCATCCAATATTACCATTGAGGTAAATTTTAGGAGCATAATAAGGACATGTATCTCTATGAGAGCAACCATCTAGACATCTATCAGGAGCATCTGTTGGCTTGTTCTTAGCAGAGAAATAACCTCTATTGCCATAAGATGATAATTCCGTGCAATTGCTTCCAATTAGATATAATAATATATCTAAATCATGACAACTTTTAGCAAGAATCATTGGAGTAGACATAGCTTCATTTCTCCAGTTTCCTCGAACATAACTGTGAGAATAGTGAAGATGTCCTACATTCTCTCTGAGATCTATTCCTTTAATTTTGCCATATTCTTTACCATCAACCAATCTTTTGATTGTTTCAAAAAATGGAGTATATCTGAGAACATGAGCAACGCCCACACTGACACCTTTCTCTTTAGCCTTTTCAGCTAACAACTTACATTCTTCATATGTAGGAGAGATAGGTTTTTCCAATAGAATATCATATCCAAGGTCCATAGCAGCCATTGCTGGCTCAAAATGCATTCTATCTTGAACACACACACAAACTAAATCAGCAAATTTGTCTTTTTTTAAAACTTCTCTCCAGTCTTCAAAAACATTCTCTTGATCAACCTTGTGATTTCGTACAAATTCTTCTCTTCTGCCCTTATCTGGTTCAGCAACTGCAATAAAATTTATGTCCTGTGGATTGTTCAATCCATATTGGCCATAAGACCATTGTCCACGGCTACCTGCACCTAAAACTATCGCTTTAATTGGTTCCATTTATCTTCTCCAAAATTATAATAAATTCAATAATTTATTATGTTTATTATTAATAAGAAAAATAAATAGCAATAATAAAAAAGAATATTACATTTCCGTGCATTGATATCATAAAAGGTGCAATTATAGTGATAAATATTCAAAATAAAAAGCTTTGCAAGATCAATGCAAAGCCTTTATATGATGACACTATTTTTTGGTCATGAAGTTTTTGAAACGTCTCCATTGCTTTTCAAGGTACCCCTTACCATATCTTCTTTGATAATCTTCAGTTGCAGTTTGAATTGTAACTTGCTGAGATCCTGAAACTTCCTTCAGATAGTCCCAATGTCTTACAACCCATATGTAAAGATCACCTTCTGTCTTGCCAGGGAAAGATGATAGGAGTTTCAACTTTCTACATTCCTCAATGATTGGGAAATATACATTATCGTACCAACTCTTAGCAGCTTCATTGAAGCTGATCTCTTCCTCTCGGTCTTGGTTGATGTAATATTTGTGAACCATTATATGGTTTATGATTTCAGGGTACATTCCTGAATTTGTGAAGGTCATCTCTTCAAATGGAATAACATCTTCCAGATGATACTGCTCCACAACCTGCTCTCTTTCAAACTTTACAACAGAGAGTCTCAGCTCTTTCATTGTCATTCCCTTTTTCAAAGGAATCTCAGAATCAAGCTCTACTACTTCTGCATCTATATATTTGACACCCTGGGTCTTTGCAACAGAAACTCTATGGTTACCATCTCTTACAAAATACCAATCCCCTAATTTATATACATCAATTGATGGAAGATCTACATATTGCATGTGAGCTCTATCGATGCTCTCCCATCGATCTTTTAAGAGATCTTTTTTGGGATAGAATGCTTTAGAGAAATCACGGAATCTTCCCTCACTGCCAATTATCTGGTCAATGGGAATTGTCTGCATTCCTTTGTAAGTTTCACCCTTAGGTTTGATTAATTTTGTTACTTCATATAATGACAGTAAATCAGAATTTTCCCATTTAAGTTTTGACAAAAGAACTTGAAACCTTGCCCTGTTCTTTGCACTAGAGAAATCATCTTGACTTTGTGACACCAATGTTTGATTATTATTATCCATAAAATCTTTGGTAATTTTCTCAAAGAGGGACTTACCAATCCTCCATACGTCTAATTTATGATATATTTTGTTATTTTACAACAAAATAAATATTTTCTAACCGAATATAACGAATTTTTAACATTTAAGCTAGTATGTTATTTCTTCTTTCTTCTGCCTAAATTCTCATCATCAATCACAAATGATTTGTAGACATTTATTATTTTTGTTCTCTTATATACAGTATCTCGCTTGGCATTCGAATCCAACAAATGAACGTGACCATGTAAAAGGTATTTGGGCTTGAAGATATCCATAAATGTCAGAAAGGAAGCAAATCCTATGTGACATGGATCTGATGCATCATTCAATCCAAGAGGTGGTGCATGCGTTACAAGGATATCAAGATAGCGACCATAAAAAATTCTATTAAAAATAAGATGAGGAGCCATTTTTATCATTCTTCTTCTCATCTGAGTGTTTGTATATTGATGTTTTCCTTTGTTGTAACGGATGCTTCCTCCAAGTCCAGCAATCAGGAGACCTGTCTTCTTGTCTCTATAAACTCTATCCTCAATCATCGTTCCACCATATGGAATGTTGTTTGATACGAGCTCTGTAACAGAACCTATGCGTTTGCCAGTTTTAGGGTCATAATATCGAAAATGTTCAAGGTTATGATTTCCAAATACAAAAAGCAGAGGCTTATTGAATATAGATATTATGAACTCATAATAACTTAATGATAGATCTCCTGCACCAATGACCAAATCTATATTTGGGAAAAAGTTTTTTGCTTTCGATGAATAAACCAGATTATCCTTATCGTCTGCAACACATAATATTCTCATAATTTAATTTTCCTCTTTTGTTTGAACTGTTATTTAAAAAATACAGTTCAATTACAGAGTAATGTATTTTTACAATAAAATAAAGAAATTTATTTTCACCATCCTCATTGTCTCAAAATGCCAATTAATAGCTCATTTTGAGTAATTTGAGGCTGTTTTATTCATGATGCTTGGCATCTTCAATATTCTGAGAAAATTATAATATTGACTTAGTGAATTTACTGAGTTATAGTTTATGGTATAAACCACTTTATAAAGGAAACAAGAATAATGATAGACAAGAAACAAATAGAAGAAGCTTTAAAAAACATTGCTGAGTTGAAGTCAGCTGTAAACAACAACCTAGAGGGGTTGAGACCTTCTTTTATTTCAAAGCAATTCATCCACAGTATTTTGATCTGCAGCATACTGTTTACAGTGGCAACTGGTATAACAGCTGTAGCTACATATAAGTTTGGAAGTGCCACTGTGGCCACTCCTATATACAGAGGCCTCATAATATTCTTTGCTGTACTTGCTTTCGCTTATATTGTAACAATGAAATTTAAGGCTTTGAAATCGAATGAATCAGAATCTTTCAAAAGTCTTATGAAGCATAAGGCCTTCAGCAAGCTATACATCAACATACTTTACACTCTCATAATAGCATTTCTTTCATTTCTTGCCATTCAATATCGATTTGAAGGAATGCTCAGTACCAGTTGGACCCTCCTTCCTATATTGGTAATTGCTTATGGAGTATGTGTCATCATGTCAGGTTCTGCTCTTGCTATAAAAGAGATGAGTGCATCAGGTTATGCAATCACCATATTGGGACTAATAACTTTCTTCTGTTTTGAGGGCTCCATTCTTCTTTGGTCGATGATTGATGTGACCTTGATTTTATATGCACTGTACTTCTCTCTTTCTATATCCTTAAAAAGGAGCAGATAGAGATGGAATATCCTCAATTCGACAAAACCGTTCATGAACAGACCAAGCTCAAAATACTCACATATCTGAGTTGCAATAAAGAGAGTTCTTTCATGGATATAAAAACAAATCTTAAACTGACCAGCGGTAATTTGAGCATTCAGCTGAAGACTCTGGAGTCAAAGGACCTGATAAAGCAGACAAAGACCATAGAGAACAGGAAGACAAATACCACGGTAAGAATTACAAAAAACGGAAAGCAGGCTCTCCTTGAATATTTCGAAGAGATGGAAAACTTATTATCACAGATTAAAAGAGGAATGTAATGGAATTATTTCGAACCCAAAATCTAACAAAGATTTATGTAACTGAGAGTGAGAATGTTAAGGCATTGAATGATGTCTCAATAAAAATTGACAGAGGTGAGTTGCTTGCAATTTCAGGTAGATCGGGTTCGGGTAAGACCACTCTACTGAACCTCTTGGGCCTCCTTGATTCAATAACCGAGGGAGATATCTTCATGAATGATATCAGCTTTGGTTCCCTCGATAAAAAGGCAAAGTACAAAATTCGTCGTGATGATATTGGTATGATCTTTCAGGCCTACAATCTTATTCCTGTTCTTACTGCAGAAGAAAATGTTGAGCTTGCTCTAAATGCCCTCGATAAAGAGGGACTGATGCGTCTTGGTATAAACAACAAGGCTGATAAAAGAAGCTTCTGCATTGAATCTTTGAAAAGTGTTGGACTGATCAATCTTGAAAACAGAAAGCCACATGAGTTATCTGGTGGACAGCAGCAGAGAATCTCAATAGCTAGAGCTATCGTCAAGCAACCTAAAGTTCTTCTTGCAGATGAGCCTACAGCAAATCTTGATAAAGAGAACAGCATGAATGTCATCGATATAATTCAGAAGCTCAATGAAGAGATGAAGCTAACATGCATCTATTCCTCTCATGATAAATTGATATTGGAGAGCGTGAAGCGCATCATAAAGCTTGAGGATGGTAGCGTATGTTAAAACTCGCATTTCTTAATCTCTTTAGATATAGGAAAAGAACCATAATAACAGCTATTGCAATCGGTGTTGGAATTGCCATTGGTATATTCTCAGCTGCCCTTTTAGATGGAGTTGATGCTGAATCAAACAGAAATCTTCTGTGGTATGAGACAGGTTCTGCAAAGATATATGAGAATCAGTGGTATGCTGAAAAGGATGATATGCCAATTGAATATCTGATATCTGAGGAGAAAGCAGACTCTCTTGAAAGAGATTTGAAGGACAGTGGTATAACATCTTATACAAAGGAATTTGTTGAGAGCGCTGATGCAAGCTTCTATGAAGATCCATTTCCTTCAACAGGCTCCATAACAGGCACAATCCATGCAATATCTTCAGATACTCCTTCTATTTACCAATATGATAAGAGTGAACTTGAAGGTGAATGGATAAGCAAAGGTTCTGAAGGTGTTGTTGTTGGTGCTAAGTTAGCCGACGACATGGGAGCAGAGCTTGGTTATTACATAACACTGCAGACGAAAGGGAAAGGTGGATTCCTTCAGGCCTTTGATGTTCCAATAATTGGAATAATAAACACAGGAAATCCTATTGTGGATGGCACCTCTTTCTTCTTTGACTATGATTTCATAGATGAAATTTTAGAACTTGATGGATCTTACTCTTCCTTTGCTATCTCTTACGGTGGTTCAGTATCTTCAAATATAAAGACCACAGAGAAAGAAATATCAAATCTAAAATCAATAGCTGCAAGCAACAATCTTGTAGCCCATGATTGGAAGGATATTGCATCCGATATAATTGCATTGGCTCAATCTAAAAGCAGTGTATCGTCATTCATCATATTCCTTCTGTTCTTGATTGCAGTTGTTGG
>JBFHKM010000018.1:0-33422 GCA_041595335.1 Sphaerochaetaceae bacterium | reverse complement strand
TTTTCATACGATGAGAGAAAGATTTCAAAGTCAATTCAGGCTCGATGTTATCGACATTCAATCTAGAGAACTTCTCTTTTTCATACCTCACAGAATAAACATATTCGTCTTCAATGTTTCCTGAAGCCTTGTTCACTCTTTGAGTGAAACCTGACACAACAACTTCATCTATTACTGGAGAGATTGAAAACACTGCTGAGGCAAAGTAAATGCTCATTCCAGTTATGCTTCTAATATAATCACCTTTTCTCTCCTTCATGCTTTTATCTTTTACAGAGACCTTTCCAGATGCCAATATTCTGGCTTTCTTTTTAGGATAATCTTCAATTTCAGGTAAATCGATATCGAGATAGATCTTCTTACCACTCTCAATTACATCAAATGAGACAGAGAAGTCCACCGGCATCTTTATCTCCTGAAGATACTGATTGAGTTTTTCAATCAAGAAATCGACTGTAGGATTGAAAGTCAATTCAACATCCTTGAGCCATTTTTCAAACTCAACTCTGTTTGACTCATTCACTCTTATTTCATTCTCAGTTTCCTGCCTCTCAAACTTATCTCTCTCTACATCCCATTCTTCAATTTCTTCTTTAAGATAGCTCTCCTTCCTTGTTTCTACATATTCCTTTCGTTTGCGACTTTTGAAGAACATAGGATTGATTTTTTCATTGGCTTCAATTGTCAACTGCTTTATGACATCACATAGCTCTGGTTTCTTCACAGGATAGGCCCTTTTGAAATATCGCTCTGGCCTTTTTTCTTTTGATTCTCTAAGAAGTCTGTCCCAATCGGGCATGTGAGATGAATGCTTGTGAAGATTTACCAATAGCTGTGTTGCATCATTTATCTCATCACAAGATTTCTGTCTGAATTCTCTCAATTTTTCTTTAAATTTTTCTTCTGATTTGATCTTTCTCAAAAGACGAGAGTCATCTATCACAACACCATCCCTGCTGACAGTTATCTCTTCCTTTCCACTCTCTTCATCAATTGACATTCTCACATCAACACTCACCTCTTCTTTTCTGTAGGAGGAGGTGTTCTGTCGATTTGTAGCAACATCAAGTTTCTTTCTTACGGACAGGCCACTTCCAGGAATTCCAAAATTTGAATAGACTCCATTTGGTCCAAATGAAACCTTTGCTCCTCTTGGACCCAAAGAAACACCCAATCCACTTTTGGAAATATTCAACCTAACTCCGTTTGCTATTTTTATTGATCTATGAAATCTAACTCCCATGTCTCTCTCCTGATAATATCTTACATATTTGATGAGCATTCATCTATATATTGTATATTGATTCGATAAAACACCCTTTTGATTGATACTCTAAAATATCTGAAGCAATAAAGATGTTGCACATCCTATCTATTTTACTACTATCATCAATAGTGTCAATTGATTTATTCCATGAGGATGCCACTTGAAATATATATGAGTATTTAATAACCTTCCTCTATGTGGGAAATAAGCATAATAGGAATGTCACAGATAATCTTTGGAATTATTTTGATATCATCCAAGAAAAAAACTAAATCTGATTTTATATTGATCTGCTGGCTCATCATTCTGAGTCTACCTTTTTTGCAGTCAATTCTTTTTATTTCAGATATATCATTACCAATATTATCAAAAGTTTTCAACCAATCTTTCACCCTGCTTCATGGTCCTCTTCTTTATCTGTATCTTAAAGAATTGACAAAGAAGGAAGATGATAAGATCAAGTATTGGCCACACTTTATGATATTCGCACTATTTTACATAATATTTATATTTGATAGAGCACCGCTTCATCCAGGAGGTCCTCTGACCAACGTGGATTCAGGATTCTCTCTGCTGAAGCATTTTGGACTCATAAATGCAGTTATCTTCATTGTATATGGAACACTGTCATTGCAATCACTCTACTCGCATAGGAAATCTTTGAAAGAAACATTTGCCTATGAAAGTGGCTCAATAACTTTATTTTGGATCAACTTCTTACCACTGCTGTTTGTATTTTTGATAATGAGTGTTCTTATAATTGAAAACACATCATTGAATGCCACAGTTGATATAGATGAAGTGCATCTGACACTGTTTCTTTTCTTCGCACTGTATCTGATATTCTTTGGACTGAGACAGAAGCAGGTCTATCCTGACAAAGTACCAGAGTTAGAAATAGAAATAGAAGATGAGATAATTGAAGAGATAACAGAGGAAAAGAGTCCATCAAACAGTGAGAATCAACATCTTTTGGATAAGATTGATGAAGTCATGGAGAGAGATAAGCTCTATCTAAATCCTGTCCTCTCTGTTTATGATTTGGCTGACTCTGTTCATGTATCAAGGCACAAGATATCTCAATTGTTGAACAATGATCTTTCTATGAATTTCTACCAATATGTCAATCAATATCGACTTAAAGAGGTTTGCAGAAGATTGGAAGAGGATGTTGATAACAAGTACAACATACTCGATCATGCTTTTGATTCTGGCTTCAATTCAAAATCAAGCTTCAACAATCTCTTCAAAACTCATTATGGACAGACTCCAAGCCAGTACAGAAAGTCCATAAAACGTCCAAATTGATAAAAAAAGTTCAAATTGAGGACAAATTGGTCCAAATGGAGCCATTTGGACGATATAAAAACATCCACCCTGTATATTTGAGACAACAAAAACCAATATTGAGGTGAACAGATGAAAAAAATATCATTGGTGCTACTGGCTGCAGTTCTATTGCTTGCAGGATGCACACAGACAAAAACAAATTCAGATCATTCAAATGAAGCTGAGACAGAGATCACAGAATACAAACTTCCAGACACAGGACAGACATCTACTTATGATGATGAGGGTGAGATTGTTGAAGACATGGACGAGACAAGTCCTTACTGGGGCTCTGATGCTTCAGTAGAAGGAAATGAGCTCTCCTATAAAGATAATGGAGATGGAACTGTAACAGATTTAAACACAGGTTTGATGTGGCAGCAAACTCCAGATTTCACAAGATATACCTATGATGAAGCTTTAGAATATGTTGAGAATCTTAACACAGGGGACTATGATGATTGGAGACTTCCAACTATCAAAGAACTTTATTCTCTAGCTGATTTCGATGGTGGTATAGTTCCAGATGGAGAGAGCACTCCTTACATCGATACTGACTACTTTGATTTCAAATATGACAGACTATTATTTGCAGGTCAGTATTGGTCTTCAACAACTTATGTAAAACATGGTGTTCAGAACTATTCAGAACATGGATCATTGCTTGGTGGATTTGGATTCAACTTTGCAGATGGCCACATCAAATCATATGAAACAGGCTACTATTTTGATGGTACCAAAATCAGTGACTACGATGGAATCATGATTCCTGGTTGCTATGTAAGAGCTGTTAGAGGAACCACCACTTTACATGATATGGATTACACTGATAACAGTGATGGCACTGTTACTGATAATTCAACCTATCTGATGTGGGCTCAAGATGATAGTGTTGAAACAATGAATTGGGCAGAAGCTCTGGAGTATGCAAATGAATCTGAACTTGCTGGTTACTCTGATTGGAGACTTCCAAATTCAAAAGAACTTGAGAGCCTTGTTGATTATGAAAAGACAGACTACCCTGCTATTGATACCGACTTCTTCAATACAACTGTAACAGAATTTGAATCAGAAGAGGATGCATATTACGTTTGGACAAGCACAACTCAAGGTGACTTCAAATACACTGCATGCTATGTATCATTCGGACCTGCTTGGAGCAAGAAGAACAGCAGTGCTGATACCTACTATGACTGGCATGGAGCTGGAGCTCAACGCTCTGATCCAAAATCTGGTGTTGCATCAGATTATGAGTTAGCTTCAGAGATGGCAAGTGACTACATAAGCATAAACAACTATGTAAGATTGGTAAGAGATGCAGACTGATCTGATCTAATTTATAGATAATTGCACAGGGCCTTTGGTACAAAATACCAAAGGTCTCTCTGCATAAAATCAAAATATCTAAATCAAAATAATTTATTAAAAAGAACTATAAATCAAGTCAAAATTTATCAGTAAGCAATACAAAAGATTGAAAATTATGAATTTATGCTCCAAATCCCAATATTGAAGACATATGTTGTAATATTGAGTAAATATTTTTTAAATAGTAAACTACTAAAAAAACGAACAACAAAACTTTAATAATAGTTTCATTATTAACAAAAGGAAGATACATGAAGAGCCTAGAAATGCTTTCAAAAATAGCATTATTAGCTGTTAATACAGAAGACTTTGATAATCAGATGAATGAGATTCTTAAAATAATTGGTCAATATACAAAGGTCTCACGAACTTATATATTTATCGATGATGAAGATGGTGAATCAACCTGCAATAAATTTGAATGGTGCAATGCTGGAATAAAACCTGCAATCGATAAACTGCAGGACATAAAATACTCCGACATTCCTTTCATTCCAAAAGCTTTAAAAGAAGATAGAAGATTGTATTGCAACGATATAACAAAACTTCCTCAAGAGGTGGTTGATATGCTTGAACCTCAAGGAATATTATCTATCATCCTGTATCCTCTGTTCATCAACAGTAAGATGAAGGGCTTCATTGGATTTGATGAATGTAAAAATTATAAAACTTGGAATGAAGAAGATTTAAATTTGCTTGCCACTATCTCAGGTATCATTTCAAATATATACAGCAACAAACATAATTTGGATAAGATTAAAGAGCTATCAAGCAGAGATGCTCTAACTGATATATACAACAGACGATTCATATTCAATGAATTGGAAAAAGACTTACAGAAACATAAAAAAGATAATTTTAAATTTTCAATCACAATATTGGATATCGATTACTTCAAAAAGATAAATGACAACTATGGTCACCAGGCAGGTGATTTTATACTTCAGGAATTCACCAAAACAATCTTGAACAACATAAGAAAAACAGACCTACTGGGAAGGTACGGCGGAGAAGAATTTATAATTGTCACATATGATTCTTTGAAAGATAGTGCATTGAAAAGGATAACTCAAATTCTTGAGATAATAAGAGATAAGAACTTCTTCTATAGAAATCAATCAATAAACTTCACCTTCAGTGCAGGTATCTGTGATATTGCAGATTTCACTAAAGATGACATCTCAATTGAGAGGATGATTTCCTTAGCCGATAAGAGATTGTACTGTGCAAAGGAAGAAGGAAGAGATTGCATCAAATACAAAGGATTGAATTGATTCAATCAATACAAACCAAAAACTGAGGTTGGCCTACTATAGAAGCCAACCTTAATTATTTTATAACTTCTGACTGTTGTAAAGTTGAGTGTACTTACCATTTTCCTGTATCAAGGTCTTATGGTTTCCTTTCTCAATTATCTTTCCATCATCTATAACAATGATGTTATCAGCATTCACTACAGTAGATAATCTATGTGCAATAACAATTGAAGTTCTGCCCTCAGCAAGTCTTTCAAAAGCATCTGTTATGAGATGCTCACTCTCACTATCAAGAGCACTTGTTGCTTCATCAAAGATTAAAATTGGAGGGTTCTTCAAGAACACTCTAGCAATGGACAGTCTCTGTTTTTGACCACCAGATAATCTGGCACCATGCTCTCCAACTTGAGTATCCAATCCATTAGGAAGAGAGGCCACAAATTTATCTAAATTTGCTGCTTTGAGTGCATCCCAAAGTTCTTGATCTGTCGCACCAACTCTACCATACTTCAAGTTCTCTTTAATTGAGGCATCAAACAGGAATATATCTTGCTGCACAAAACCAATGTTCTTATGCAGTGATGATTGCTGAATTTTCTTGATATCTTGACCATCGATTAAAAGAGCACCAGAGGTGACCTCATAAAAACGTGGAATCAAGTTTGCCAGAGTACTCTTACCTGCTCCAGATTCTCCAACCAATGCAATGGTGGAGCCTCCTTCAATAGTTAAATTGATGTCTTTCAAAACTGGTGTTCCATTGTCATATGAAAAATTAACATTCTCATATTTGATGATTCCGTTTTTGATCTTCAGTTCTGTTGAGTCTGGTAGATCTTCAATTTCAGGATTGATTTCCATGACTTCAACAAATCTCTGGAAACATACAATACCCTGCTGCAGCTGTTCCATGAAGTTTATCAATCTATCAATTGGAGGAAGAATGACTGTGATGAACAAAACGAATGTTATCAAATCATAGGTCTGAAGCTGTCCCTTAGAGATCAATACAGATCCACCCACTATTGGAAATAGGTAGCACAGGTTTCTGAAGAAGTTCATCATTGAGTGGAATTTAGCCATTGCATCATACTGCTGCTTTTTGGCATCCATCAATACATTGTTGCTGTTAGCAAATTGCTTCTCTTGATATCCTTCTTTATTGAAAGATTTTACCTCTCTTATTCCTTGGATAGAATTTTCAACAGTGCTGTTTACATCTGCTAGAGTCTTTCTAACTTTTGCAAATCTGTTTTTCAATTTTCTACCATAAATGACACCATATACTGCAAGCAATGGAAATGGAATCAATGTTACAAGTGCCAATTTCCAGCTGAAGATGAACATAGCAGTGAATCCACCAATGATCGTGATGCTGCTTATTATTATATCTTCAGGACAGTGATGTGCTGTTTCTGTAATCTGGAATAGGTCATTTGTAATTCTGCTCATTATATGGCCAGTTTTTGTTTGATCATAATAGCTGAAGGATAGCTTCTGAAGATGAGCAAATAAATCTGTTCTCATATCCGTTTCAATATATACACCGAGGATATGACCCCATTTAAGTCTTATGAAATCACATACCAATTGAATGATATATATCACTAGAATTGCAGCGAATGACATTATCATATAATTCCACATCAAGTTAGGAAGATATGTTTTCATCAATCCTCTGGTAACAATAGGGAAAAAGATAGATACAACGGAAAAAACTATTGCCGCTATAATATCTAAAACAAACAAGCCAACATATGGCTTGTAATACGAAAAAAACTTTTTTAACATTTATATTCTCCAATACATTTGTTGAATGTTTCAATAAAAAATTAGCCGAGTTCATCCTGATATGATTCTGTTTTAAAATCATATAATAACAAACAGTATTTATTTTTTATATTATTTTTCTGATGAGAGAGCTCTGTAAATAAAAACAATATCTTGCTGATTTTCATCAAAGAGTTCAGATGTCCTCTTTGGATATCCTATAAGAGTTAATATATAATTGCATCCTCTTTTTATTAAATTCTTATAAAATTAGGCATTTCTATTATTTTATGTCGTTTGAAAAGAGATAATATTCAATCATCAATGCAGGTAAAGATTATCATATTCAAAAATATTTATCTACAATCTTTAAAATGATATCTAAATGATTGATAAGATTGAAAAGATCAGTAATACAGTTTCAATGGACATAAAATAAGCTGACCTTATTCTTCAATTGAAAAATCTAGTCAGCCTCATTGTTTATTTATATTTTGGTAATTATTATTTCAAACTCTCTTTTATATCTGCAAATTCTTTTAAAATTTCAGGGTCTTTTTGAGGATTTATTTTATTCAAAATCATAATTATGACAAAGTTAGCAATGAAACCTGGTACGATTTCATACATAACACTGCTCAATCCAACCTGCTTCCAAACAACACAGACAACAGCACCTGTAATCATACCCATGAGAGCTGACTTCCAAGTTGTCTTTTTTGAGAACAGAGCCATCAGAACAACAGGTCCAAAAGCTGCTCCAAATCCACCCCAAGCATATGAAACAAGTGATAGTATGCTGCTTTTAGGGTTCAAAGCCAGTACCATTGCAATTACAGATATTATTATCACACACAATCTTCCAATCCAAATCAATTCTTTTTCAGAAGCTTCGTGATTTATGATCTTTTGATAGAAATCTTCAGTCAATGCAGAGGAAGAAACAAGCAATTGAGAGTCAATTGTTGACATTATAGCAGATAAGATTGCAGCCAATAAGATACCACCAACCCAAGGGTTGAATAAGTCACTTATCATGTAGATGAACACCTTCTCAGCATCTCCACCTGGAGCATCTTTGTACATTGTAAATCCAATCAAACCAACACAGATTGCACCAATCAAAGAGATGAACACCCATACAGTTGCAATTACTGTAGCTCTAGATAGCTCCTTCACATCTTTGATGCTCATGAATCTTGCTAGAATATGAGGTTGTCCAAAATAACCAAGTCCCCAAGCCATTGTAGATATGATTGCTACAACTCCTGCAATACCTGAGTTTGAATCAATCAAAGACATTGATATATTCTTTGCCTGTGCTGCTGCATGTATTGCATCAAAACCACCTCTGGTCACAATTGCGTAGATTGGAACAACCAAGATAGAGAAGAACATCAGAGCACCTTGGAATAAGTCTGTCCAACATACAGCCAAAAAACCACCTAAGAATGTATATAAAACGATCACAAAACATCCACCGATTACTGCTGTAACATATGGTATGTTGAACATTGATTCAAATAGTTTTCCAGCTCCAGCCATTCCTGATGATGCATAAATGGTGAAGAATATCAGTGTTATGATAGCTGAGATAATTCTTAAAAGTCCTGTTGGGTCTTTAAATCTGTTCTCGAAGAAACTTGAAAGAGTCAAAGAATTGGTTCTCTCTGTATATATTCTGAGTCTAGGTGCTACAAGTACCCAGTTCAAAACTGTTCCAACAAACAATCCAATTGCAATCCAGGTCTGACCAAGTCCATATAAAAAGACAGCTCCAGGTAATCCCATCAATAGCCATCCAGACATATCACTTGCTTGTGCAGAAAGAGCTGTAACCCAAACTCCCATAGATCGTCCACCAAGTAGATAATCTTCTAAGTTATTAGTTTTTTTGTAAAAGAAAAACCCAATGAAAAGTAAAAATATTAAATAAATAATAAATGTAATAATTGTCGCAACAGTTGCCATATATTCTCCTAAATTTTGTACATAATACATAATATTGTATATTTATGCAACTATTATACTATAAGAGAACAACAAGGCTGAAACAATCACCTTTCCATCTCAAAATGAGAGAGCATTCATGCATCCTAGATACTCTATTGTCTGTTTCTCACTCCCCCATTCAACAGAGAAGCACAGTATCTTTAAATAAATCTGTGAGATTATTGACAGTCAAACTTTTTGTTATTATATTGTTTTCATATTAAATAGTTTAGTACTAAACTATTTAGCACTAAACTATTGATTTCTTACCAAAGACCAGGGTACAGAAAGAATAATTGGTATTTTAACTGATGGAAATTAAAACAACGGATGGTAGAAAAAGTATGGAACGAGATTTGAACAGTGAGTTAATTCAATCAATTTTTCAATTCAAGAAGATGATTCATAAAGGATTCAACAGAGAATCCTTAAAAAGCAAGATAAGCACAACAGAACTCATAATAATGAATGAAATTGTCAACAACACGACTGATCCAAAAGACAATGTGAAAATTTCAGATTTAAAAGGATACCTCTCAATTTCCAAAGGAGCTATCTCACAGAATTTAGCCAGCCTTGAGAAGAAAGGTTTCATCAAAAGGTCTTTAAATGAAAACAATCGTCGTAATGTCATTGTGACTTTGACTCCTGAGGGAAGAAAAATCATGAAGGAGCATTACTCCCAGTTCACTGGAAAATTGGCAAAGATAGTGAGTCGTCTTGGTGAGGACAACGTCAAAGAGCTGATTGAGTTGGTGGATAAGATGACTGAAATTTCCAATGAAATCAACAATGAGTCTGACAGAGATAATTAAAAGAGAAACTCACATCTTTTTATAAATCGACTGCCAAAGGACTCTCATACAATCGATGTGTGTGAGAGTCTTTAAACAAGAAAAAGATAAGCTTAATGATATAGGGATACTTCAGACCTAACGGTTGTTTGGTCACGAACGATGAAGATCAAAATGGAAATCCAAAAGATACGACAGAGTTGTTATTTTGATAACACAAGAAATGTGACAATAAGTTATTTACAAGGGGACAATTTCACATGCTAAAAATTTTTAAATATTTAAACTGGAAAGAATGGGTCATGTCAGCTATAAGTCTGGTATTTATAGTTGCACAGGTTTGGCTCTCATTGAAGCTTCCAGATTATATGTCGACAGTCACTCGTTTGACACAGACTCCAAACAGTGCAATAAGTAATATCTGGATCAATGGTGGTTACATGCTGCTATGTGCATTGGGCAGTTTCATATCTGCAATAATAGTTGGCTACTTTGCAGCAAGAATCAGTGCTTCTTTCGCTCAAAGATTGAGAGCAATTCTATTTGATAAAGTAGATTCTTTCTCAATGGAAGAGTTGAATAGATTCTCAACATCAAGTTTGATAACCCGTTCAACAAACGATATCACACAGGTGCAGATGTTCATTGTTATGGCACTTCAGGTAGCAGTGAGAGCTCCAATAATGGCAGTGTGGGCATTGACCAAGATCTTGGGCAAGGGTGTGAATTTTGTATATATAGTTGGTATAGCACTCATCATAGTCATAGCAATGGTCACATTCTTGATGATCAAGGTGATTCCTAAATTTAGAAAGATGCAGATTTTAACAGATAACATCACAAGAGTTACAAGAGAGAATCTAACAGGACTTAGAGTTGTTAAGGCATACAATGCTGAGAAATATCAAGAGACAAAATTTGAAGATGCCAATGAAGAATTGACAAGCACTCAGATGTACACAAACAGAGCGATGTCCATAATGAATCCATTGATGACAATCATCATGAATGGTCTATCTCTTGCAATATACTGGGTTGGTGCTTACATGATTGCTGCAGCTGCTATGATGGATAAGTTGACTATATTCTCCAACATGGTTGTTTTCTCAAGCTATGCAATCCAAGTCATCATGAGTTTCATGATGCTGATCATGATCTTCATCATGCTTCCTCGTGCAACAGTTGCTGCAAATCGTATCAATGAAGTACTGGATACTGAACCAAACATAGTGGAAGGTGAAAAAACCTCAGGTAACCCAGATTCTATTGGAGAGATCACATTCAACAATGTAAGTTTTGCATACCCTGGCTCTTCAGCTCCTGTACTGGAAAATATAAGCTTCAGTGCAAAACATGGTGAGACTGTAGCCTTCATTGGTTCAACCGGTAGTGGTAAGTCTACCTTGATAAATTTGATACCTAGATTTTTTGATACAACCGAAGGTGAGGTTCTCATTGATGGTGTCAATGTAAAAGAATACAAATTGGAGAATCTGCTTGATAAGATTGGATATGTTCCTCAACAATCGGTATTGTTCTCAGGTACAGTTGAATCAAATGTTGCTTATGGTGACAACGGCAAGGTTGCTTACAGCAAGGATGCAGTAAATAAAGCCATCGAAATAGCACAGGCTACAGATTTCATTCAGGAGATGGATGGCAATTTAGATGCATCAATATCACAAGGTGGAGCAAATATTTCAGGCGGACAGAAACAGAGAATCTCCATTGCAAGAGCAATATGCCGAAATCCTGAGATTTATATTTTTGATGATTCTTTTTCAGCTTTAGACTACAAAACAGATCGTGTTTTAAGAACTGCTTTAAAAGAGGAGACCTCTCATGTAACAAGCATTATAGTTGCTCAACGTATTGGAACCATTATTGATGCAGATCAGATAATTGTATTGGATGAAGGAAAAATTGTTGGCAAGGGCAAGCATAAAGAATTGTTGAAGACATGTAAGATCTACAAAGAAATTGCAATGTCACAATTAAGTGAGGAAGAATTAGCATAATGAGTAAAGATAATACAGCACAGCGCAATACCAGAACTCCAGGTATGAGAGGTCCAATGGGTGGACACAACATGGGTGGTGGAGAGAAAGCTAAAAACTTCAAGGGATCTTGGTCCAGATTGATTAAATTCTCAAAAGAATATATTCCTGCAGTCATTGTTGCCTTGATATTGGCAGCAATCAGCACCATATTCATCATTGTTGGTCCAAATAAATTGAAGGACATGACGAATGTCATCATGCAGGGACTACCTGCAATGGTAGATGGAAGTCCAATTGCAGGAGCAATAGATTTCTCATCACTATTCAATACAGGAATATTCCTTGTAATATTATATGCCATATCAGGTATATTGGGATTCACAGAAAACTACATCATGGCAACCATCACTGCGAAGATTGCTAAGAAGTTGAGAACAAGCATATCAACAAAGATAAACAGACTTCCTTTTAAATATTTTGACAAGACCAGTTATGGTGATGTTATAAGTCGTGTTACAAATGATACTGATGCAATTGGACAGACCTTATTCAGAAGTGTGGATAGCTTGGTCAGAGCTGCTACAATGTTTGTTGGTGCATTGATTATGATGCTGTATAACAGCTGGATTCTGACTCTTGTAGCAATAGGTTCCATTTTAATTGGTTTCCTACTTATGAAATTGATAATGTCAAAATCTCAGAAGTATTTCAAAACCCAGCAGAAAAGTTTGGGTGCAATGAATGGTCATGTTGAGGAGATATATACAGGTCATAATATTGTCAAAGTTTACAATGGTGGTAAGAAAGCAAAAGAAGAATTTGATGCCATCAATGACTCTCTTTATGAGAGTGGTTGGAAATCACAGTTCTTATCAGGACTGATGATGCCTCTTATGAACTTCATTGGTAACTTTGGATATGTAGCTGTATGTATTGTTGGTGCAGTACTTGCAATGAACAATACGATTTCATTCGGTGTCATTGTTGCTTTCATGCTTTACATTCGCCTATTCACCCAACCATTATCACAAGTAGCTCAAGCTATGCAGCAACTGCAAAGAACAGCTGCAGCAAGTGAGAGAGTATTTGAATTCTTAGATGAAGAGGAATTGATTGATGAGAAAGACAGACTCTTGGAATATGAAAATATAAAGGGTGCTGTAGAGTTCAAAAATGTGCACTTTGGTTATGATAAAGACAAAACAATCATCAAAAACTTCTCAGCTAAAATTGAACCTGGTCAGAAGATAGCAATAGTTGGTCCAACTGGTGCGGGTAAGACAACAATGGTAAATCTATTGATGCGTTTCTATGAGATTGATGGCGGTCAGATATTGATTGATGGTATTCCAACCAATCACGTCAAAAGAGAGAGTGTTCATGATCAATTCTGCATGGTACTCCAAGATACATGGTTGATTGAAGGAACCATCAAAGAGAATATTGTCTACAGTAAGGAAGGTGTCAGTGATGATGAAGTTGAAAAAGCATGTGATCTAGTTGGACTTCACCACTTCATCAAGACCTTGCCAAAGGGTTATGATACATTACTCAACGATAAGGCAAACCTCTCTGCTGGTCAAAAACAATTGATAACCATTGCAAGAGCTATGATACAGAATGCTCCTCTGTTGATATTGGATGAAGCAACAAGTTCTGTAGATACAAGAACGGAGAGAAGTGTTCAAGATGCGATGGATAAGCTGACTGTTGGTCGTACTTCCTTTGTCATAGCACACAGATTATCTACCATAAAGAATGCTGATTTAATTTTGGTTATGAAAGATGGTGATATAATTGAAAGTGGAAATCATGATGAGCTGTTGGCTCAAAAAGGATTCTACAATGAGCTATATAACAGCCAATTTGAAGTTGCTATGTAAGTAAATAAGATTGAATATACCTAATCAAACACATGCTTTGCTTTGGCTTGGCATGTGTTTTTTTACATATTGAAGATTTTAGTATCCATCAAACATTCTTTCAGGGATTGATAGACTTTTAATCTGATCAATCATCTTCATATAGCTCGTTCACAGTGTCCCAAGATTCAGGTCTGCCCTCTCTCAATCCACAGAGCAGTGTATATTGATTCAGAAGAGCTGTCAGGTGCTTTACTTTGACATCTTCACAGTCATCAATACCCACAACATTCTTGAGCTCCTCACTTTCAGAAGAGAGAGCCATAACTCTTTTGTACTCAGATTGCATTCTTTCTCTGGTCATGTGAAAGAAATCTTTCACATCCAATATCAAGAAAGGCATGTACTGTCGTCTTATCAATGATTCAACAGTTCTCTCAATCTTTTCATCACTTGCATCAGGTCCCAAATTTTCATATTTAGTTTTTAAATCATTCATGTAAAAATACTCCTATCTTCATAATAATATCGAGCTAAAGCATATTGCAAGAAAAAGAATAAACATATAAAGAATTTATGAAAAATTGATGTCAATTATAGAGGCAGTTTATAAAAAAATGATCTTGATATATATTTCACAAACATCTCATAGCTAAATTTATTTTCACTATGTGCTTCAAGGAACGCTCGGATTGGCTCCAATTAGAATCGAATGGAATTGAATTGTGATCAAGATTTCACTTCTTTTAATTGCATGACTCTTTATTTTCTTGTGTTATAGAATTTTTACTGATACAATTTTATTAGGGAACTTCTATTGATCCAAATACCTACTGATGATTGAATCATCACTTTTACAAGATTAATAAGGATTTACAATGTCGTTAACTTTTCATGTATATAAATTATTCATTGATCCCATGCTCAGGAACCTACGAAGTAAAGTCGCATCTTTGATACCAGAAGATAGCAGCGTCATTGAAATAGCATCTGGAACAGGTGCTCAGTCACTTATACTAGCAAATAAATGTCGTAAAGTTGTTGGGATTGATATAGATGAATCAAATACAATCAGTGCATCAAAACGAGCAGAGAATCTCAATCTTGGTAATATTACATATCATACAGCAGATGGCGGTGATTTGAACTTCATTTCAGATAAGGAATTCGATTTCACAACAATCACTCTGGCTCTGCATGAGTTAAATGATGAAACACGTATGAAGATTCTCACCGAAATGAAAAGAGTATCAAAACATTTGATAATTGCCGATTACAGCACCCCCCTTCCTAAGAATGTCGCAGGCTGGGGCTCTCGTCATATTGAGATGTTGGTTGGAGGAGATCATTATGCTGGCTTCAAAAACTATATGGAGAGAGGTGGTCTTCTAGCAATTCTTGAGGATATGGGCTTCATCATTGAGAGCCAACACACAGCAGTGAACTCTGCCATAATAATTATTGAGGTCACCTCACAATAATTGTTCATATTTGAATTGAAATAAAATGGCCTCATCAACTCACATCTCAAACGATGAGATACTCTCTCATTCGTGCAATAGAGGTTCTGAGTTATATGAGACCATTGTGCATTAAAAGTCATCTGAAAGAAGTGATGGCATCCCTATCTATTAGGTTCTGCTCTCTTGAGTCTCTCATTAAGGCGAAGGCCTTCCCAAGAGAGCTGATCAGATACAAGCTGATAGTGATCTCTTTCAATGATATTCACCTCAACAATATTCTCGGCCTTCTTAAGAAGAAGCATGCATTCATCACTCAGATTGAGCAGATGAAGTTTTTTACCCTGCTGACCATATTTTTCTGCTACAAAATTTATAGCTTCCAAACCTGAATGATCATGAACATTGGCATTATCAAAATCAATAACGATATCAAGAGGGTCATTTTTGAAGTCAAATAAGTCTTTAAATGATTGCACTGAACCAAAGAACAGAGGTCCTTCCAAAGGATATATTCTATAACCAAATTGGTTTGTATATGGAGTTGCAGCCATTTTCTTTCCTTTCTCCCATGCGAATACCAGTGCAGAGAAGATTATTCCCAATGCTACAGCAATTGCTAGGTTGGTTATAACTGTTACCACTGATACAAATACAATGATAAGAGCATCTGATTTTGGAATGCTTTTTATAACACGGAAACTTGACCATTCGAAAGTGCTCAACACCACCATGAACATAACACCTACAAGGGCTGCCAAAGGAATCTGTTCAATAAGTGGAGATCCAAATAAAATGAATCCTAAAAGAGCCAATGATGCTGTTATTCCTGATGTTCTACCACGACCTCCGGCTCTGATGTTGATTATGCTCTGACCAATCATTGCACAACCTCCCATACCACCAAAGAAACCATTCATTATGTTTGCAAGTCCCTGGCCAACGCATTCCTGATTACCAAAGCCTCTTGTTTCTGTAAGCTCATCAACAAGTGTCAGTGTCATCAATGACTCAATAAGTCCAACTGCCGCTGCCAATATGGAATATGGTAAGATTGTTCTGAAAGCTTGAAGAGTGAGAGGGATGTAAGGAAAAGCAAAATGAGGCATGGATGCAGCAAGAGTTGTCTTAGATGGATCTTTTGATTGCACAAAATCCATTACAGTATTTACCTTCACAATGTCATAGTGGTTGAGGGCCAAACTTATCAAGCTTACAACAACCAATGCTGTCAGAGTTGCTGGTACTGCTTTTGTTATTTTAGGCATGAGAAAGCTTATTGCCATAGTCAAAAGAATCAAAATTCCCATTACTGTCCACATATGCAACTTCTGTTGAGATGGAATACTGCTGCTGAGTTCAAACATCTCAAACTGAGATCTGAAAATAACAATTGCAAGTCCATTTACAAAACCAAGCATAACTGGATGTGGTACAAGACGAATAAATTTTCCCAATTTAAATAAGCCAAACATCACCTGTATGACACCCATCATAATTACAGCAGCAAAAAGATAACCTAAAGCAGAGTCCATTCCACCAATAGCTACCCTCTCTCTTACCAATGGAGCCAAGATGACTGCAACAGATCCTGTTGCACCTGATATCATGCCAGGACGCCCCCCAATTAGAGAAGTAACGAGCCCCATTATAAATGCAGCATAAAGTCCGATGATTGGATCAAGACCTAAGACAAAAGCGAAAGCAATAGCTTCAGGAACCAAGGCGAGAGAAACTGTAAGCCCGGATAAAAAATCATTTTTCAGATTTCTTGGTTTTGTGATCTTCAGTGAAAAAAGTGAATTGTTTTGTTGTTTCATTAATTATTAAGAACCTTTAAAAAATATTTAGTTTTGGCACTCTAACAGTTTCTATAACATTACACAACAAGCACTTTCTGTTGAACTTTTTCCTTTTTTTAAATTTAAATGATATTGAAGTATATTACTTGGAATAAAAACACCATATAAATGAACTTTATCTCTCTTACTGGAGAAACACTCTGAATTTTGCTCAAAGATTTGACCATTTGGGTATAATTAATTTTTAACAAATATATTTATATGTGTTTATATGTATGAAATCATATTAAATTATATCACTCATCAATTAAAAATCATCATTGGAATATTTATCATCGTCTCTATCATATTTGATAGATGATTTAGATGCAGTCATAAATCCATTCAATCTAGATGAAGACATCAGCTGATTGTCCATCAATCTGAACTTTCTGAATATTCTAGAGCAGCAGTATTTCGTTCTGTTGTATGCTCTTTTAGAGTTTCAACTGCTGCTGTAAATTCCGATTCTGATGTGAATGTGTAACCATATTCTTCCGAAGAAACAGAATCACTTATAAGAGATTTATAAGTAGTGAAAATGGGATTGAGATAAGTCGCATTAAAATAAGAAGTTGCAAATTCTTCTACATAGTCTTTGTAAGTTGTTTCATAATCGGAATCATCAAGTATATATCTGATGAGAGGCCAATTGTACTCATTTATCTCATCAATGGTGATATCCTCCATATCTAAATCAAGACATCTATTATTTGAAACCAGTGCTTCATTATTATCCCAAGGAATCCATTCAAACTTATTGGTATCGGGGTTGTCATAAAGAAAGAAATTATGAGGCATGACTCCGTATGTATCCCAGTTCTGCATGACAGAATTTGCAGCAAGCCATTTTAAGAATGTATCCACATCAAATATAGCTTCCAGGTTACTCTTCCATTCAGTGGAATCAGTATCGTTGATTGCATCATAGAGAGTTGATATATCTTCATAGGTTTCATCATCATCTGTTTTGAGGCCATATTCATCTTCATCATATGTTCCACTTGCAAATGTTGCTGCATCATCTTCAGGTTTGTAAAGATTTCCATCATCATCAGCATATTGAGTTTTTATAACAGTATCATCTACTTCCTCTACAAGTGTATACAATCCGTAATAAATATCATCATCTTCATCTCCACCATCAACATTCAAATATAATTCGTAAAATGAACTGTGAGCTGATACAAGCCCAAAGTCTTGAAATAATTGAGATGCTACAACTTCATGCATCTCTGAAGAATCTTGATAGTTATTCTTAAGATTCAGTTGCTTGAATCCATAAAATCGTTGATTATCAATATCTTCATATACATCTTCAAATTCATCAAAATCTAGCTTGAATGGAAGTTTGCTGCTTTGAGCATTATAAAGACTTGAGTTACCCTTGAATCTTATTCCAACTTTATACCATTCAATTTCATTTTCGTCAGATCCATCAGGGCTATAGAAAAATTCACATGGGACAAAGAAAGGGTTATCAATTGAATTGAAATCTGTTGAATGGCCCAATTCATCTTTTAAATCTTCAAGATTCTCATTCATCAATTCCCAGTTGTCACTCTCAATAACTATTCTAATTTTTTGTACTGTTGTTGTATCAAATATATCATCAATATTATCACTTATTTCACTCTTTGATAATTTTTCATGAGTTTCTTCACTCCAATCAGAAGTGCTTGTGAGCTCACTGTAGTAAATATCAGATTCATCTGCTTCATCATCAGAATCACTTGGATCAAGGATGCTGGTACTGCAGGATAAGAAACTCAGGCAGATCAACAAGAGCATTGCATGAGTTAATAAATAGATCAGTTTGTTTTTTTCTTTAAGTTCTTTCATTTTTCTCTCCAGAAGAAGCAGTTCTTGAAAGAAATTCATCATTTTCATGGATGAAGTCTCCAACTGCTCCTTGTTCAGTTGCTTAATAAAGAGAAGAGGTTGTTGCTTGAATTCCTTGAAAATCATAAGTCTAGCTTGAAATAAGATATTTTTTTAATCACACAGCCCAACATTCAATTATAAACCAAACATAATTCAGCAATGTGAAGACTGTGTGATGAAAAAGCTATTTCACTATCAAAATTCATTCAACTAGAATTAAATATCAATAAAGAGCATGCAATATAGACATCAGGAGAGACTTAATAATAATTCCATATCTAATAATGTAAAATTCATAATATTTCAGTCAATCTTATTCCATACTTTTCAATATTGTTTGATTTTGTTTACAATATAACTTTTTGTATTCTAATCAAACTAATTGATAGTTTTTACACCTCGAATTTTACTTTAACATAAGGTCGAGGAGATAATATGACAGCTTTTAATTCCAATTGGAAATTCTTTTTAGAAGGTTTGAAGGATATCGGTTTAGATGCATCACAAAGAGATTATAATGATAGTAATTGGGATGATAAAACACTCCCTCACGACTGGAGCATTGAACAAGGTTATAATAAACAATTAGGTGATGGAGCTACTGCCTATTTACTTGGTGGTATTGCGTGGTATAGAAAACACTTTGATGCAGAAGAATTTACTGCTGGAAAAACAGCCATACTTTATTTCGATGGTATTTATAATATCACTGAAATTTATTTAAACGGGAAACCAATAAAAAAGCACTATTATGGTTACACTCCTATTCAAATAGACATTTCCAACACAATTGAAAGTAAAAACAATGTAATTGCTATAAAAGTAGATCATTCAAGATATGTTGATTCTAGATGGTATACTGGTTCTGGAATTTACAGAAAAGCATCTTTAAAATTTTATGATGATGCTTATATTTTAAATGATGAATTAAAAATTGATTCTTTTATAAAACCTGATGGAAGTGCTGAAATAGAAATAAGAGGGTTCCTGCATACATCTAAAAACAGTGAAAGGTTGAATATCATTATTAAAGATAAATCGGGAAAAATCATTTTAACAGAAGAACGAGAATTCAGCGCAGCTGAGTTCAAACTAAATCCTTTGAAGATTGAAAATCCATTATTATGGGATTTGAACTACCCTAATTTATATTCACTATCCATAAGTAAAGACAATAATGAAATAATTGCAGTCAATTTTGGAATAAGAACAATACATTTTGATTCAGATAAAGGATTCTTTTTGAACAGTAAACCCGTTAAAATTAAGGGTGTCTGTTTGCATCATGAAGCAGGATTGGTAGGAAGTGCAGTTCCAAAAGATATATGGAAATATAGATTTGAGAATTTAAAAGCTCTTGGATGCAATGCAATCAGAACTGCTCACAATCCACAGTCACAAGAATTCCTAGACCTCTGCGATGAAATGGGATTGCTGGTACAAGAAGAGTTCTTTGATGAATGGGATTATCCAAAGGATAAGAGACAGAATGGTATGCAGCAGCATGATGATTATCTATCTCGAGGATACAATATATATTTCCAAGAAGATGGGGAGAGAGTTCTAAAGGATACAATAAACTTTCACTACAATCATCCTTCCATATTTCAATGGAGCATTGGAAATGAAATTGAATGGACTTACAAAGGAAATAGAGAGGCAACTGGTTTCTTTGATAGCGATGCAAGTGGTAATTACTTTTGGGAGTTACCACCAAATGATAGAAAAACAATTAAAGAAAATTTAAAAAAATATTCAACAGATGAGATCAAAATTGGAGAAACTGCAAAGAAACTGTCAAAATGGGTAAAAGAAGTTGATACAACAAGACCTGTTGTAGCAAACTGCATTTTACCTTCTGCTAGTTTTGAATCTGGATATTGCGATGCAATTGATATTGTTGGTTTCAGTTACAGACGAATCATGTATGATTGGGCACACAAGGAATTTCCAGATAAACCAATTATGGGATGTGAAAATGTGGGACAGTATCATGAATGGAAAGCTGTTGAAGACAGAGAATTTGTAAGTGGTACTTTTCTTTGGACAGGTATCGACTATATGGGAGAGTCCAGTGAATCCCATAGAGCAAGATGGAGCGAAAAAGCAACTGGTTCAGGGTTGCTAGATTTAATGGGAGCAATCAAGCCTTCTGGTCATATGTTTAAATCATTGTGGACTACATCCCCAACCCTATTTATCGCAACTCAAAAAGAATCATTATCATTTTATGAGAAAAAAGGAAATAAGGTGCTCCCCAAAAAAGGAAATAACTGGGAACATAGGTTGTGGTTGTGGCCAAATGTAAATGAACATTTTAATTATGAAGAAGGAGATTCCATTATAGTAGAAGCTTATTCCAACTGCAGAAGTATAGAATTATTTCTAGGTGATATCTCTCTTGGAAAGAAATATCTATCTGACTTTGAAGATAACATTTACAGATGGGCATTGAGCTATAAAAAAGAAAGCTTAAGAGCTGTTGGAAAAATGGCAAATGGTGAGAAATTAGAATGTTGTTTGATTCCCACAAGTAAACCTCATCATCTAAAAATCACTGCAAATAAGACATACCTCAATAAAAACTCAGATGAATGTGTGATTCTTACGGCTTCATTGCAGGATAAAGAAAATTATGTTGTAAAAGACTCTTTGGTAAATGTAGTTTTCAATGTAAAAGGAAGAACCAAGATACTTGGTTGCGATAATGGATCTATTTACAACACTGTTAACCCTTTGAATATGCATTCAATTACAAAAAATGGGAAGGTGTATTTAATATTACAGGAAAATGGTGAGTCTGATTCTATTGAAGTTGAGGCCTATGTTAATACCCCTGTTGATATATCTGGTGATAAAATAAGAATTCAGATTAAATAAAAGGTAAAACAAATGAAAAATAAGAAGCCCAATATAGTTGTATTTATGACAGATCAGATGGCAGGAAGAACTTTATTAGAGAGCTCTCCTGTCAAAACTCCTAATTTTGATAGAATAAGAGATAAGGGTGTTCTATTTACATCCTCTCATTGTGTATCTCCACATTGCTGTCCATCAAGAGCATCATTCTTCACTTCATTATATCCAAGTGAAAATGGTGTTTGGAACAATGTATTGACTGATAATGCTTTATCAAGAGGTCTCTTTGATGGAATTAAAATGTTTCCAGAGATATTGAAAGATAATGGATATCACAATATGTTCAGTGGTAAGTGGCATGTAAGTGCTGTTGAGAATCCTGATGAAAGAGGTTTTGATGAAGTCGGCAACATAACAGCGGGGAAAATGGATGATTATAAAATCAATACTCAATGTTTTAATGAAATTGAAAAGCAATATTCAAATTTAAGTAAATTATCAAAGAAAGATGATACAAAGGAATTTGGTCGACTTGATCATGTGGGTTATCCCAGATTCAATATTTTTGGAACAAATGAGAATCCATTTCAAGATAATGATACTGTAAGAGATGCTGTTAAAATGCTAAAAGAGCAACAAAAAAAGGATGAACCTTTTTTCATGTATGTTGGTGCTCTTGGACCACATGATCCATATGTTCCTCCAAAGAAGTATCTGGATTTATATAGAGATGAAAAAATTAAATTACCTGCAAATTTTCATGATGAGCTAAATAATTGTCCATCTTTGTATAAAAGAACACAAAGAAACTTCAATATGAGTGAGGAGGAGCATAAAGAAACTCTCAGGCACTATTATGCATTCTGCTCTTATGAAGATGCATTATTTGGCCAGGTATTAGATAGCATTGAGGATATAGACAATACATATATCTTCTTTTTATCTGACCATGGAGATTACATGGCTGAACATGGTTTGTGGACAAAAGGTCTTCCTTGTTTTTCAGGAGCTTATGATATCTGTTCTTTTGTTATGGGACCTGATGTGATAGCCGATACGAATAATCAACAGATTAATATTTTAGATTTTGCGCCAACTATATTAGAAATGGCTGGAGTAGAAATTCCTGAGAATATGGTTGGAAAATCATTGTTGCCAATTTTGACTGAAAAAGATAATTCAATTTTGCACGATGCAATATTCACTCAAACAAATGGTAACGAGGTCTATGGTATACAAAGAGCTATATTTGATAAGAAATATAAGTACGTAATCAACCTGTTTGCAGATGACGAATTGTATGATTTACAAAGCGATAAAGATGAAATTTTCAATTTAATTGCAACTCCTGACGGTAAAAAACAATATGAAGATGTTGTTTACTCATTAAGCAAGAGAATTTGGAAATTTGCAATTGACAGACATGATTCGATACTCAATAATTACATAACTATCGCTCTAGCAGACTATGGCCCAGGAATTGCACTTGATTAACAATGTAAACAAGAATCAACATATAATAAAAGCTTGGATAAAAAACTCAATAATATTTATTGTACTACCTATACTGATAATATGGATTGTTTCGATGTCTTATATCAAACAATCCATTCTTAATTCTAGCATGGAACAAGTCAATACCATCCAAGAATCAGTATTGACTTATATAGATACACAAACTAAAAATGAACAATTATTGTATTCTCAATTGATAAATGGTAACGCTGGCAAGGTTCTAGAACTTGCTGATGATTATTTCAATACAGAAGATGATTCAGAGCAATTCAAAATTATTAACACCATTGATGAATATTCTTCGTACATGAATCATTTTGTAATAAATTTAGACGGAATAGTCTTTCATTCAACAGATGATGATAAATTTTATCTTCATACAGATTTTGAAGAATCAGATGAACCTTTAATAATACCAGAATCTACAGATTCAAAAAATACCACATTGAAAACATTTTTATTCAAAACTACTGATTCATACAAGTACACTTCATCAAGCAACAAAATTCCAATAGCAATAGCATACAAAAACAGTGATTTTGTTAAATATCCAAATTTAGATGTGATTATGTATTATAAGTTATTATCAATCCCTTCTTTCTTATACCAACGCGACTCATATGTATCAAAAGGAAATACCTATTTAATTTCAAATGACAATGATATTCTCTATGAGTCTTCCACCATTGATTTAGGCGATATCCTTTCATCAATAGATCAAACAAAACAGAGTGGTACCATAACTATTGACGGCAAGAAGTACAGTTACTTTGTAAAAAAGTCGTCACTTACAAATCTAAAGATGATAAATATTATGGATAATTATGAACTACTTTCTAAGTTCAGAACTATTTTGAATATCATCTTATGTATAATGTTGGTAATTTTATTCTTCATAATTATTTACATGAGAATACTGTTTGCAAATGTGATCAATCCCATAAAAAGTCTATCTGTAGATATGCAGAAGACAGCTAAAGGAGATTGGACGACACCAGTTGAAGCAACAGGCTATACAGAAATTCAACAACTAGCTTTGACTTTCAATTATCTCAAAGTTCAGATAAAGAAGGCACAAGATAATCAAAAGAATCAGTTGTTAAAATTGCATGAAGCTGAGATGCACTCATTGCAAACTCAGATAAATCCTCACTTCATGGTCAATTGTCTTGAATCCTTAAAAGCAATGGCCAATCTTGCTAATTATTACAGCATGGCAAATATGAGCGATGCAATGATCACTATTGTGTCAGCTTCCTTCAGGTCTAATTTAAGTAACTACACTCTTAAAACTGAAATCGATGTATTGAAAAGTTATGTATTGGTTTCCAAGTTGAGATCTGTTGAAGATTTTGAAGTTACCTTTGACATTGATGAATCACTTCTCAATCTAATCATTCCAAGATTGATGCTACAGCAACTACTCGACAATGCAATCAATCATGCACCGAATGGAATCGATACTCTGTACGTAAATATAATAGTTAAAAGAATTAGGGATAAAGCTCATTTTGAAATATCAGATAATGGTCAAGGAATGAGCGATGAACAAGTAAAGATTCTTATGAATAAGGATTGCCTTACTGATGCATCAAGCATAGGAATATCCAACATAAGACAAAGATTAGCAATTCGATATTTAGGCAAAGCTGAATTCAATATATTCAGTGAAGAAGGAAAAGGTACAAAAATTGTCATAGACATACCAATAGATAAAAATTATGATTTAATTCAGAGTTGATTCAGATTTAATAAAGGAGGAGACAGAGAAATGTATAAAATGCTTATAGTTGATGATGACAGTATGATAAGAGCCAACCTATCCACTTTAATTGATTGGACTCAATATGGAATTTCATTGCTACATGGAGCTGAAAATGGAAAAGTTGCCCTATCTACCATATTAAATCAGAGGGTTGATATTCTATTGATGGATGTCAAAATGCCAATAATGAATGGAATTGAATTATTAAAAATACTCAAACAAAAAGAGATAAAACCTGTAATTATTATGATCAGCGCCTACGAGGATTATTCCCTTGTTAGGGAGGCGTTCAAACTTGGGGTTGAGGATTATATTTTAAAAAGCAACATTCGAGAGAGTGAGTGCAATGAGATGGCACAGAAAATAATTAAAAAACTTGAGGAAAAAGCAATAATTCCAGAAACAGAAAGTGTCAATGAAGATTCCATCATCTATCAAAAGTTCAAAAGTTTGGTTGCTAGCAGTATTTCCAAAACAGACAGTTCAACAGATGATATTGAAATGAATGCATTGCCATGCATAACATCAATGATAATACTTGATGACAAACTAGATGTTAATAATAGATTCAGCAAGGATTTCAAACAAACCTTAGAGCTACCTATAAAGCAGATAATTGATCAGATACCTCAACTTAGATATCACTATCAATTGATAAAAGTTAATGAATTTACTTATTTTCTTTTCTATTACAACGAAAGCAAGATATCCTATGAATTTTTTTACAAAATAATGCATAAGATTCATGACAAGTTGATGAATTTTATGAATTTGAGTACATCCAACATAATTTCTAATAAATCAGATACAAAAGAAGAACTCATTGCAAATATCAAGGACCTACATAATAAAAAGTCTGCATTTTTACTTTACAATAAAGACACCTCAATAGGACAAGATGATCTAAATTTACCCGAAACTGTTGATATAGAACCAATTGAGAAGATGATTGGTGTTGGTAGATATGATGATTCTGAATTAGAATTTTATATCAATAGAGTCCTAATAGAGATAAAGAATTATTCATTAGATGATACAAAGAATTACTTCATTTCTATAGTTTATTGTATACTAAAAACTGCATCAATACTTCAGTCAGATATCAGAACGTGCATTTTCAATGAAAAAAGAGATGATTTAGTCAGCGAAGTAAAGAGATTGGAAAATTATTGGCAACTTAGTTATTATCTCAAAGGTATTGTCAAAAAGGTCATTCAAATTACAAATTCGAATAAAATGCAAAAGACCTTATCTTTTGAAGATAAAGTGATGAATTTCATGGAAGAGCACTACGACAACTCGAGTTTGACACTGTCATCTATTGCAGAACACTTCAATCTAAATGAAAAATATTTTGCTACCTTATTTAAAAAACAAACAGGTATAACTGTTTATTCATATCTGACCAAAATCAGGATGGAAGAGGCTCATAAAATATTACAGGAGTCCAATTTAAAAGTATATGAAGTTGCTACAAAAGTGGGATTTTACTCAGTAAATAGTTTTTCTAGAACTTATAAAAAATACTTCAACTATCCACCCAAACAAGGGAATAAAAATTAATTCAATTAACTTGAGATTGAATGATACATGACTGAATGAAAAATTTAAGCTCTTTTCATATCTTTAATATTAAAATGAAATAATAAAAAATCATTTTTAGATCCCTTTCGTTAAAACCTAATGAATATCTTGGAGTTCATCTAATTCAATCTATAAAAAATACTATTTAAAATAGTCTACAATCTTTTAGAAACTTTTTGCATGTTTTTCTAACTTTTTGTTGGTTTTCAAATATGACGTTATTCTATAAGATAATTGTATACAAAGGAGTCAGAAAATGAAAAAATTAATCAACACATTAATTATCACTATTGTTTTATTGCTATCAACATCAATGATGTTATTTGCAAATGGTACCAATGAAACATCGCAAGCAAAGGACAGTAAGGATACTAAGGCAACAATCATTGTTGCAACCTACGGTACAATCTATCCTAGAGTACTAGAACAACTCAAAATCAATGAAAAATTTAAACAGTTATATCCAAATGTGGAAATTGAACTGGAAGAATTCAAGAGCAGCGAAGATTATTCTAAAAATATGAAAATTAGAGCATCTGCCAACCAATTACCTGACATCATGTTCAGCAAACCCTTCAACTTAGTAGAAAATTCAGAATTTTTACTACCATTGGAAGACGATTTGAGTGATGTAATCGATGATAATATAATTGCAGAGCAGTATAAAGTTAATGGCCACATCTATGCTATTCCAACAGCAATGTCAACTAATATTTTGCTTTACTGGCCAGAACTTTTGGAAAAAGCAGGTTGCGAAGTGCCTAAAACTTGGCCTCAATATTTAGACGTATTAAAAAAATGTCAGGATTTCTATGGTGCGGACAATAAAGATTTTGCAGCTCTGTCCCTCGGAGCAAAAGATGAATGGCCAACATTCCCTTACACAGAATTTGGACCTCTAGCTAATTCAGGAAACGGTAATCTTTGGAATGACATCACTGCTGTAGATGCACCTTTTGCCGAAGGTCAACCTTTGAATGATGCATACAAAAAGGCTTATGAGCTATTTGTTTCAGGCGTTTGTGGTAGAGATCCATTAGGAATCTCTGTGGACCAGTCTTGTTCATTATTTGAATCAAAACAAGCTGTATTTACAAATGCAGGTAGTATTGCACGTTTTGAAAGAGATCTAAATGGTAACACAGAAGGATTGAAAGCCATGTTCACACCATTCAGAATGAGTGAAGATGAACCATTGAATGTTACAGCTCAGGGCGATGATATGATAAGTGTTACCACCAGTTCAAAGCACCCTGATATTGCTAAAGATTTCGTCAGATTCTATATGTCTGAAGCCTTCTATTATGATTTATTAACAGAAATGAACAACCAATCTTGTAGCAAGTCATTCACTACAGATTTAGGTGATGTAATGAATAGTGCTAATGATGAAGATGTAAATTACATTGTTTATCAACCAATGGAAGGTGACTACAACAAGATTGCTTCTTATGTAAAATTCAACACCAAAAAAGAAGGTTGTAGAATGTTCATGAGTGATTATGATTTCGATGTAGAGATGAATAAATTAAATGATGCATGGACAGAAGCAAGGTCTAACTATGAAATCAGTAAATAGATAAATAATCAATATTTATGTTTAATAGGCAGTAAAATCTCATTTGCTGCCTATATTTATGGAGGGTCTAATGGCACAAACAAGAAAACTTACTAAACCTCAAAAACAATTTATATTTACTTCTATTATATTATCTGTAATATTATTGATGTTATTTGTGGTCTATCCTACTTTCAAATTATTTACTATGGGATTTACAGATTGGAATGGTTATTCTCTATCAAGCAACTTTGTTAAATTTCAAAATTACACACGATTGTTTCAAGATGAGAATCTTTGGCTATCATTGAAAAATAACGGGATTTATTTTATTACTCACCTATTATTTATTCCAATAGAATTGGCTCTAGCGGTTATGCTAACAACAAAGATGAAAGCAGGTAAATTTTATCAGTTGATAGTTTTCATGCCTTATATAATTAATGGTGTAGCTATTTCCTATGCGTTCTCATATTTCTTCACTCCAATTAATGGAGCATTTAATGAAATATTAACAGCCTTAGGAATGAGCAATTCAATCATGCAGTGGTTATCAGATCCAAAAATTGTAAATTATACTTTATCTTTTGTATCTCTTTGGCGTTTTGCAGGATTCCATATAATATTGTTTGTTTCTGCTTTAAGCAGCATCAATAATGATTTGCTGGAAGCTGCAATAATCGATGGAGCAAATGCTTGGCAAAAATTTTGGAAGATTCAAATTCCTGAGATCAGCTTGATCATTGACTTCATTCTGTTCTCAAACGTTCAAGGTTCATTAAAACAATTTGATATTCCTTTTGTAATGACTGCAGGTGGACCGGGATATGCATCCTCTACCTTCACTCTTTATACAATCACCAATGCATTTACATATAATAACTTTGGGCTTGCAGGTGCAATGTCCGTCATTATGATAGCAATGGTAGCTCTTGTCAGTCTACTCCAAAATAAAGGTGTGGCTTGGCTCAGAAGTGCAGATGATAGAAAGCTAGCTAAAAATATGCACAGAGGGGTAAAATAATATGACTTCATTAAAACAGCAGAGATTTGTTTCTGGATTATTAAAAAACATCATAGGCATTGGAATGTGTATGATCATCATTGTTCCTATTTTAATTGTTTTATTTGCTTCAATAAAAACTTCTGTAGCTATGTCAACAACGAGCACTCTATTACCTCCTCCTAGATCAGAGCTTACTTGGTCAAATTATCGAACTGTATTTTCAGATAGCAGTTTGGTCAATGCATTTAAAGTCTCTTTGGAAATCGCATTCATCAGTATATTTTTTAATATTATATTGGGGTCTTTAACTGCATATTGTCTTGATAGATTCAATTTCGTTGGTAAAAAAATACTTTTCTCTTTGTTTTTCTTGGGTATGATGGTTCCAACCAATATCACAGAAATCGCTAGATTCGGTATCATAACTAAAATTCATGCATACAATACAATAGCAGCGCCTATCATCATTTATGTAGCAAGTGACTTGATGCAATTATATATATTCTTGCAATTCATATCTAAGATTCCTACATCTCTTGATGAATCAGCTGAAATTGATGGTTGCAGTTATTTTAGAATTTTTTGGCAAATAATATTTCCTTTATTGTTACCAGCTTCAGCAACTGTAGCTATCATAAAATTTGTAGGAATAATAAATGATATGTATGTTCCTTATCTGTACATGCCTAAAAAAGCATTAAGAACTTTAACCACATTTTTAATGGGATATTCAGATTCTCTTGAAGGTTCTTGGCAGATATTGTCATCTGCAATAATTGTAATAATGTTACCTACAATTATAGTTTATATTTTTGCTCAGAGATATATCATGGATGGTTTGACAGCAGGAGCTGTTAAGGAATAATAAATTTAGAGAGTATAGCGTTGAAACATTGAGAGGTATTCTCAAATAAATATGACGATGATAGAGGTGTGCAGTTTTTTTATTGCACACCTCTACATTCTTTAAGGTAGCAAAAGGAGAGCTCTTTTAATCAAAAAACTTTCCTTCAATCCATTACTATCTTAGATATAATCAAACCTATTTAAATCATTTTTTCCATCCTGGTTGATACTCTTCTTTCAATGGGCAGTCCATTGAGAAAGCTTCATAACTCTTAACATTATCTACGTTCCACGAAGATATATCTTGATTGAAAGCCTCTGCTTTATAGAACATTCCACTCATGTACATAACATTAGATGTATCCCAGTTTGATATGTCTCTATTGAACATGGATGCAAATACAAACATTCCTTCCATATTGGTGACATTGCTTACATCCCATTTTGATAAATCTCCATTGAACATAGAAGCCTGAGCAAACATGCCCTCCATATTTTTAACATTGCTGACATCCCAAGTTGATATGTCACCATCAAAACTTATTGCACCTGAGAACATTCCACTCATTGTTGTTGCATTGCTTACATCCCAAGAAGATAGATTTTGATTGAAGACCTGTGTTAAGAAGAACATGTTTGTCATATCCTCTACATTGCCAACATCCCAGGTAGATATATCTCCATTGAATGCTGCTGTATTGAAAAACATTCCATTTGTTATTGTGACACTGCTGACGTCCCACAATGATAGGTCTTGATTGAATTTCTGTGCTCCGCAGAACATACATGTCATATTGGTTACATTAGATACATCCCAATTTGAAATATCACCATTAAAAGATGAAGAGCCATAGAACATTGCTTCCATTGTGGTGACATTGCTTACATCCCATGATGATAGGTCCATATTGAATGAGGTTGAATTTGCAAACATGAAGCTCATATCAACAACATTGCTCACATCCCAATTAGAGAGGTTCCCATTTATATTTTCTTCTCCTTCAAATAGACGACTCATATCAGTTATCTCAGAAGTGTTGACCTCTGTGATATCCATCCCATTTGCAATCATCTCTTCTAATCCCATTCTGGTTATAGGTTTTTTGATCCATATGGCATATAGAGTTCTATCTTCAGCCCCCATTGTAAATATATCGTTATCTTCAAATATAGGCTCTCCATCCATGCTATCTGACCAACCTGCAAATATATAATCATTCTTCATAAATCTATTGAAAGGTAATATTATCTTTTCATCTGTCTTTACTGATACAGAATCCATTGTTTCATAACCACCATTAGCATCGAATGAAAGAGTGTTTTCGTTTGCAATCCATTTTGCATATAAATGTAGATCATCTGTTACAGGAGAGTCAAAGTTCCATTCAGTTTCGAAATTGGAATCAGAATACCAACCATCAAACCTGTAACCATCTTTTGTTATATTCATAATTGGCAAAGCAATTTTTTCATTGCTTCTAACACATTGTTGATAAGTCTCACCACCATCATTCTTATCATAATTGACTGAATATGTTGGAGTTTTACAACCCAGTAAACTGATAGATAAACAAATAACACCACATGCCAACAATACATCAGAGCTTAATTTTTTCATTTAAAATTCCTCACAATTTTGAATTATAATTTTCCCAAGATAACAAATTGAATGATCATTTTTCTTCTTGAGTTCCAACACAAATAAGTCAATTTATAATTTTACTAACTATAATGAATATGTTACACTGCTCAAAATCAGAAAGCTATCAAATAATAGTATGTTTGATACAAATAAAATAAAATATTTTTGTTATCATATATAAAATTGAATAATTTAAAGATATTCAGTGTGTGTTTAAAAATGTGAAAAATGCCGCATAAATTAATATATTTGAATTTATTTATTATTTTTGACATAAAATTTTATATAAAAATAGACCTCCCAATTCTTAAATTTCTTAAATTTAAAACTGAGAGGTCGTTGTTTAAATACTTCTAATCTTTCGATTCAACAGATCACTTATTCGCCCTTTTACTTTGAATATTTCTAAAGGAAAACAGTACCAGTGATCCAACAGCAATAACCAAGAAGAACAAACTGATTGGTCTTGTAACGAAAATGCTCAAACTACCATCAGATAGAATTAGAGCTCTTCTGAAATTTGTTTCAGCAAGAGGTCCCAAAACAATTCCCAACAAAATTGGTACCAATTGGAAGTCCAATCTTCTCAATAAATAAGCTAGAATACCAAAGATGAAAATATAATAAACATCATATAGACTGTTATTTGTAGAATAGGCACCAGCGGTACAGAATGTAAGAACAATACAAGCCAAGAGTTCAAAAGGAATTCTTGTTATATTTGCATAGAATCTTGTAAATCCTTTACCAACAAACCAAAGACAGATATTTATTATGATCAATCCAATCATGATTGCATATAAGATGTTGCCCTGCTCTTTAAATAGCATTGGTCCTGGAACCATTCCATGAATCATGAATGCTCCCATTAGAATTGCTGTAGAACCATCTCCAGGAACCCCAAGGGTCAACATAGGAATCATTGTAGCGCCACAAGCACCATTATTAGCTGATTCTGAAGCTGCAACGCCTTCTATTTCACCTTTACCAAAAGTCTCAGGGTGTTTTGATGATTGTTTTACATGGTTGTAAGCTATGAAACCAGCCAAGCCTCCACCTGTACCAGGTGTTGCTCCAATGATGACACCAATAATTGTTCCAATTGAAATCGGTTTTCTACATCTTTTGTATTCTTCTTTGGTGACTTTATTCTTTATCAAAGAACCTTTTTCAATTACTTTTTTATCTGTAAGTGGATTGTATTTTGATTTCATCAATATTTCTGATATAGCAAATAGTCCTATCAAAGCAATTATCAAATCAATTCCAGATCTCAGGTGCACATTTCCAAATGTAAATCGAACTGTACCACTCATTGAATCCAAGCCTATTGTAGAAACGAAAATACCAATACATGCTCCTATCAAACCTTTAAAGATATTATCATTTGACACACCTGCAATTACAGATAGCCCAAATACTGCCAAAGCTAGATATTCAGCTGGGCCGAATAACAATGTTATTTTTGCAATCTGTGGTGCTGCAAAGATAAGAACTAAAGCACTGATGAATCCACCAATTGTAGAAGCGTATAAAGCCATTGTAAGCGCTTTGAAACCCTCACCTTTTTTCGTCATTGGGTAACCATCAAATAAAGTAGCCGCATTTGCCGAAGTACCAGGCGTATTGATCAATATTGCAGTTATGGAACCACCATAGGTTCCTCCTACATATATAGCCAACAAGGTCAGAATTGCTACTGTGGAATTCATTCCGTATGTCAATGGAATACAAAGAATGATTCCTAAATCTGATGTCAAACCAGGAATTGCGCCAACTATTATTCCTAATATCAGTCCCAGTGGAATAGCCAACAATACATGC
>JBFHKM010000017.1:0-33815 GCA_041595335.1 Sphaerochaetaceae bacterium | reverse complement strand
GACTCATCTGCTTTAACAGCATACATCAATGCTACAATGGATGAAGTAGCTTACTCATTTGAGATCAATTATGACTCATCAAATTTTGGATATGATGCAACAGCTGCAGGACAATCTCTATCTTCAGGAGAGGAATCAACAAGTGGTGCTTTTACTGTAAGAACAGCTGAAAATGGTAACTTAGAACTATCTACACCATTTACAGTTACAATCACACCTGATCAATTTGTTCCAGCTACTACAAATACCAACGGTTCAGATACTGGCGTTTATCCTATTGTTGTTGATGACAAGACAGCATTAACAGCTGCGGAAACAGCTGCAGGATTCACATATACCACAGCTAATACAGGTACAGCAGGTACAAGTGGTGCAACTTGGTCATACACAAAAACAATTCCTTATGGTGAACAATCATCAAATATTGAAATGGCTAAGTTTAAATTCCAATGGACAGGTAACACTTCAATAACAGCTGGTGATTATGAATCAACAATTGCTATTGCCATTGCAGCTAACTAATATAGTTAATGAAAGATAATATAAACTAAAAAGAAAGCTCAAAACTTAAAATTTTGAGCTTTCATGATATATAACATAACACAAAACTGGTATTCGAATTAAATTACCAACAAGGTAAGATGAAAAAGAGGTAAAAACAGATATGAGAAAAAGAATGATTTTATTATCAATTTTATTGATAGCTTCATTATCTTCTCTTTTAGCTGATAATCTAGAGGCTTTTGTAAAAGCTTCTTATGAAGCTATCCCTTATTCATTGAGTCTTTATTATGATGGTACTATTGAAGCAACTTTAGGTTCTGATGATACAGCATTTGTAAATGATGGATCTTATAAACTAACAGAAGATACAACAACAGGTAAATATCAGGTACTGACAACAAACGAAGGTAATGAAGCAGATTCTATAACCTACAACACAACAGTAGCTGCTAGTAATTTTATAGGTATAGAAGGAACACCTGTTGCAGGTTTTGATTCAAATGTTCCTGTATTGATCAACAATGCGCTCAGTACATCAACAGTAGAATCAGGAGAAGTTTACACATATACAGCTAGTTCCAAAGAATACAAAAGGACTTTAAATCCTGGAGTTCATGTTGCAGGACAAGAGATAGCAGCATTTACATTATCTTGGCTTGGCTCTTCTGATGTAACCGCTGGTACATATGTAAGTACAATCATTATAACAGTTACTGTTGAATAGACATCGTCTAAACTCTGTGTGAGTTCAATATACGTTTATTAATCTTATAATTGATTTTCATAATCAACCAATCAATTATAAAACTCTTTACACTACAAATATTTAATATTAAAATATATATATGTTAGGAAACACTATATTACTTTCTAACATAAAAAGGAAAACATTATGAATAAAAAAATTATTTCAACTCTATTGATTGCAGCATTTGCAATCACATCAACATTTGCTGTGGATTATGGAACATCAACTGTTTCAACTGGAGATTCTTTTTCATCAGATTTAATTGCTTCTGTTGATTCTACTTCTTACACTCTTTCATTAAAGTATGATGGATCTGATACAGCAACAACAACAAGTGTACTTACTTCTGACTACGCTACAACTGATATTTCTGTTAATTTAACAGAAGGAGATACAACAGGTTATTTTGCAATTGTAGCTTCTGCTGGTAACTTAAATAAGACTGTTAAATTCACAACAACTTTCACATTTGAAGCATTCACTGGTACATATGATTCAGATCAAACATACATAAGTACTTCAATACCTTCAATAGTTTCAGCTTCTGTACCTGACGACCAAATTTTCTCATCAACTAATAATTCTATTTCAGATTCTATTGCAGCTGGTCCAAATACAGCAGTACAATCTATTGCTACATTCAAGTTAAACATTCCTGCAGATACTGCAGCTTATGCAGCTACGGATTATTCAAGTACTGTAACAATGAACATAACAACAACTGTTTAATATTTATAAAGACAATTGAAAACAAAACCAATCTTCAAAAGAGATTGGTTTTTTCATTTGTAGATAAGTACTATTAAATAAATTCTTCAACAATACTTATTAATATAAGTGACTTTTACCAATAAAACATATCTAAAGTTAACTATTTTTGTCATAACAAGCAAAAAATAATAAATGATTGATATATAGTTATTTATACTTAAATTTTTGCTTGTTTTTATATAACTTCTACAATAAAACTACTATATAAATATTAACTGTTGACATAACTAACAAACAAGTTTATATTTTTAGTATAACTAGAAATAGCCACGGGGTGACTCTATCTAGAAGGATAGAACATGAAGAGAGAAAGATTAGTCGTATTGATATTATTGTTTGGTCTTACAATCAATTCATTGATTGCTGATGGATTGAACTCTTTTTCCACCACTCCAAATAGTAATGGTTATGATTTACAATCTACATTGACTTCCTCTGTAGAATCAAATGATTACTCAGTAACTTTAAGAACAGCTGTTATAGATACAGATGTGGCTATAATCAATTCATCAAAGACAATTGATGATTTATATATTGGCGATATATCTTCAGCAGGATCAACATCTGAGTACATTGGTGTGATTTTATCAGAAGGAAATTTAAATAATTCTTTAAAATTGAAAGTTGATTTTGATTTCAATCCTTTTACCGGTTACTACACAGATACTTCAGGTAATGAAGCGATACATACATCTGAAACAGATCCTTTTGTTACTGATGTGACTTTGGGTACTTTAGACAATTCATCTACAGAGGATTACATCATAAGTCCAGTTATTACAGCAGGACCACATACAGAACCACAATCGATAGCTACATTTAAGATAGGTTGGAATGCAGATACAACGGCACCAGCTGGCGAGTATTCGTCTACTGTAGTTCTTAAGGTATCAACTGTTGATTGATGATTTTTTGAATTTTATATTTAAGATATTTAGTACTTTATATTGAGTCAGTAAGAATATCAGGGAGGGGAATATTTTATTTTCATTGACAGTGAAGTAGATAGATAAGGACTTTTAATTACTGATATATTTTACCAGACACAATATACATCAGGCATACAATTTAAAGAGCAACTTAATTATCTAAATGTAATATGAACAATAAAAATAATAAAGGATTTAACTATTCAAGGAAATAAAGTGAAAAAAATATTTATAGCTATACTACTGTTTGGTTCAATTTTTAATTACTCAATATTTCCTGACGATATAACAGAGAATACCAACTCGTTGAATTATACTATTTATCTAGGAGCTTCAGTAAATGCAATCCCCTATTATATTTCAATCAAATATAATGATACAGATCTTACCGGAGATACACCAAATATTTTAGATGTAGATGATAGGCTTTATAAGCTCACAGAAGCATCCACAACACAACCCTTTTATGTGAACATAAGTGCTGGTAAATTAGCAACAGATACAAGGTTTATCATTGGGATAAGCATTGGAGAATTTATAGGTGAAGATTATAAAGGCGATTCAATCTTTACGGGTATATATCCATCAGTGAACCAATATGAGAATTTTAATTATTCATTTGTACAAGATAGTATTGAGAAAAGCATCACAATGGATGCTTATCTTTCAGAAGGTATCATCGAAGCACAGCACATAGGTGCTTTTACTTTTAGCTGGACAGATAATAATGAATTATCATCAGGAAAGTACACAAGTACAAATATAATTAAAATCACTTCTGAGGAAGGCTCAGAACCAAATGTTTGATAAAGCATTTTAAATTAACAAAATGGAGACCAAACCTATGAGAAGAATAATCACAATAATATTAAGTTTGTTAATCATCTCAACCGGCATTTTTGCTGCAGAAGGTGATTATTTAGATACTGATTTTGATTTATACGGAACAGTTGAAAAATCTGATTATGTAATCAATTTGAATTACGGAGAGACTGCATATGACTCCGCAGATATCATAACAGAAGTCAGAGAACCTGCTGAGGTTGGACCTTTTACAATTGTACTTTCATCAGGCAATCTTGGTACTTTTTTCATAATCAAAACTAAAATTGTCCCTGAGACTTTCTACCGAGTTGAAGGAAATACAAATGTTGAGAGTTTGGACCTCATACCTACTCCAGAGTTGATTGCCGGAAATTACTCTTCATCATATTTTGATGAGAACAATTCTAAGAATTTAAATATAATTTCAAACACAATTCCAGCAGGACCAAATGATTCACAGACAATCGGCAGTTTCTATCTATCTTGGGATAGCACAGAAGCAAAACCTAATGCTGCAGCAGGTCTTTACAGAAGTACAACTACAGTAGAATTTACATTCGATGATAGCACTTCTATTTAATTTTTGATAACTGATATAAGCACCTAAATTTCTGTCCTATGCCAAAAACTGCATATTTTATTAATATTACGTATTTTCTTACTATATAAATATTTATCTAAAAAGTCCAAATTTCTCTATTTTTTTATGATTATTAAATTGTGGTATAAGTTTTCAGTACTTATACCACTATTTATTTAGTTGTACATAAAAGAATTATCTACAATCATACAACTCTATTAATCACAACTTCTTACATAATTTTTTATCAATTTATTTACAGTTGACACATCATACATTAGGTCGTAAACTGGTACTGTGTTTTAAGGAAATAAACACAAAGTTTTAATAATATAATCTATTTAAAGATTAAAGGAAAAAATTATGAAAAAGATTTTAGCATTACTTTTAATTGCTTCTTTAGCAATTACAGGCATTTTTGCAGCCATTCCTGATACTTACACAGTTTCTGAATATGATGGAACTTTAAGTGGAACTGGCTCTTGGGATGTAACTCTTCAAGCTATAGTCGGAAGCAACGATTATGAAGCAAAACTTACTTATGGAACTGACAGTGATCCATCTATCAACACATTGTTGGCTGATACATTGATTGATAGCTTTATCATTGACGAAGCTGCTTTGCAGACAACAGATGTATTTGGAGTAGTATTCTATGATGGTAAATTAGATTCAGCAACAGATTATACAATAACTATCACTCCAACTGAATTCATAAGCACAGATACAACTCCTATTTCTTCAGGTGTAACTCCAGCTTTAGTAGAGGTTCCTGGCTTCACCCTTGGTGGTACAGGAAGCGATACAATAACCACTAGCATCAATGCAGCTTACAATGCAGACGTAGATTTAGCAGCATTCAAACTTGATTGGACTGGTGATACAGCTGTTCCTGTTGGTACTTATCAATCAACAGTTACAATTGCAGTTGCTACAGTTTAGTTATAACTCATTTATCAAAAAGAACTGGCAATTGATATGCCAGTTCTTTTTTATGCAAATCAGAAATAAAATCTTTTATAATATAACAGGTTGTATCTAAAATACACATATTACTTATTACATTGTATTTTAAAAAAAATGTTTATTAAAAAAATTATTTGTATTTAAGCACTAAATAAACCATATTTTTTTTGTATTTATTTAATTTCTGATGTTTTTAGACATCCAATATCTCTAAAGTTCACTTATAACATTTTATAAATCCATATATTATAAATAATTATACAATATTTAAGCCTAAATATAGAACAACTTCTACCGCTATAACATAAAATTTAACTCACTCTTGACATATACTGCAGTGCGGACTTATACCTAAGATATATTTAAAAGAAAAAACATAAAATTAATCAGAGAGGTAAATTATGAAAAAAATTTTAATATCATTATTGATAATATCTTTTGCAATCACTGGTATCTTTGCAGATTATGTTCAGGAAACAGGTACAGTTGATACAACATCAGGTACTCTTTCATCAGAAACTGCTGGTGAATATCAACTACCATTTAATTCTCCAAAAAAAATAAATCTAAAATCTACAATTGACAGTAAAACTTACACAGCAACAATTACATATGGTTCAAGTGATGTTCCATCTGCAAACTCAGCTCTAAGCAATACAACAATTGAAGGATTCACAATCAATGACTCCAGTCTTGAACAGATGACAGAAACTTTTGGTATGATTTTTGAAGATGGTAACTTCCAAGATCCAAACTCCTACAAACTTACTGTTGAGCCTTCAACTTTCCTAAGAACCACAGATGATTTTGATTCAACTGTTCAGGTTAAAGTTTTAGATGTAACAAATTATGCATGGACTACAGATTCAGGATTCACAAAATATATTGAAAAAACAGTAGCATCTGGTTACAATGCAACAGTAGATATTGCAGCTTTCAGATTGGGTTGGCAGGGTAAAGATGATTTAGCTGCTGGTACATATAAGGCAACAATCACTCTTCAGATAACTTCTGTATAAATCCAAATTACAATACCATATATTTAAAGAACTGGCATAAATTTAGCCAGTTCTTTTTTGTAGTTTGATGAATGATATTAATCTGGAAGATATCCCAATATAGTTGAGATTTCAGATGTTGTTGATTTTATTATTTCAATAAATTCCGGAACATCTGTTTTCTGTATCCTATATATTGGCCAGGATACACTCAGCGCTGCTTCAATATGTCCTTCATGATTGAAAATTGGTGCACTTATACAGAATATTCCACCTTCATTTTCTTCATCATCAAATCCATAACCTCGATCTCTGATTTTTTTAAGATCTGCCTTCAACTCTTTCTTATCTGTAATTGTTTTTGTTGCCATTCTGACAAGCTCTGTTTTATCTAGGTAAGAATCAATATATTCTTCATCTTGATATGATAGAAGACACTTTCCAAGCCCACTGCAATAAAGAGGAATGTTCTTACCCACTCTGGAGTACATTCTAACGGTGTGTGATGATTCTTCTTTCATGATATAAACAGCTTTATTATCTTCAAGGATTCCCATATGTATGGTCTCTCCAAGTCTGTCCTTCAAACGTTCAACAATGGGACGTGATATCTCAATGATTTCAGTCCAATCAAGAGCTCTAGATCCAACAGAGAACATTCTTAGAGTCAAAGAATAACTATCATTTGGATTCTTTATTATATACTTTGCTTTACATAATGTTGTAAGCAATCTCAATGCAGTTACTTTTGGGATATCTGTTCTCTCATAAATTCTTTCAAGATTGAGCTCTTTTTCTTTAGATAATGTCTCAAGTATTTTCAATACTCTTCCTGTAGTTCCTAATTCGTTCATAATATCCCCATAAATTTTAAAAGGCTCAATGGGAATATCCACTGAACCTTTCCATGTAATTAATATTTTTACTTATTTCTTACTTATTAGCAAGTCTAGTTTCTTTAATTTTTGTAACTGCTTCATGACTTAGCTTTGTAACTGTATCCCATTCACCGTTTTCGATGTATGAAGATTTTGAAACCCAAGATCCACCAATTGCAATAACTGATTTTGTTGCAGCATATTCTTCAACGTTTGAAAGATTGATACCACCAGTAACCATGAATTTAACCTGAGGGAATGGTCCACCAAGATTCTTCAACATACCAGTACCACCTGAAGCTTCAGCTGGGAAGAATTTCATTACATCAAGACCTTTCAATAGAACGTTCATGATATCAGTTGGAGTACAAACACCAGGAACAAAAGGAATCTTATGAGAGATAGCCCAGTCAGCTACTTCTTCAACATATCCAGGAGATACTAAGAATTTAGCACCAGCTTTTACTGCTGTTTCTGCCTGTTCTGCATTGATAACAGTACCTGCACCAACAAACATTTCAGGACATTCTTCAGAAATCAATTTAATAGCTTCTTCTGCTGCATCAGTTCTGAAAGTGACTTCAATTGCAGGAATTCCGCCTTTGTATAAAGCACGTGCTAGAGGCACAGCTTTCTTTGCATCATTTAAAGCAACAACAGGAACGATTGCTGCATCTTCTAATTTTTCATAAAAACTTTCGAACATATAAGTCCTCCTCGTATTTAGTAATATAATATCATAGTTTTATTAAAAATGGAATACTGTTCCGTTTTTTATTGACAATTTTTATTTTACGTTCTATTCTTTAATCACATGAATGGAGGATTCTTAAATGAATAAATACGTAACTTTCGGTGAGATAATGTTGAGACTTAAGTCTCCTAGTAATGAGAGATTGTTCCAATCCCCTAGTCTAGAAGCTACTTTTGGTGGTGGTGAAGGTAATGTTGCCGTATCACTTTCACGTTTTGGCGAAGAAGCTCACTTTATTACAGCTCTTCCTGACAACGATTTAGGTATGCATTGTACTGAAGAAATCAGAAAACACGGTGTTCTAACAGACGGCGTTAAATATGTTAAAGATTCAAGACTTGGCATTTACTATCTAGAAACAGGATCATGCCAACGCCCAAGTAAAGTTGTTTATGATAGAGCATACAGTGCTTTCTCAGAAACTACAGGCTATGACTTTGATGAAGTTATGAAAGGTGCAACTTGGTTCCATATATCAGGTATCTCTCCTGCAGTTAGCCAAATCGCAGCTGACGAATCATTGAGAGCTATGAAAGCAGCTAAAGCAGCTGGTGCAACAGTTTCAATTGATTTGAACTACAGAAAAAAACTTTGGAAATATGGTAAGGACACTGTTACTGTAATGAGAGAATTAACTCGTTATGCAGATGTTATTATTGCCAATGAAGAAGATATTCAAAAGTGCCTAGGTATTGCATCTGACAGTGATGTTACCAGCGGAGAGCTTGATGTATCCTCATATGAAAAATTAGCTGATGAAGTTAAAAAACAATTCTCTAACGTTTCTACTGTTGCTATAACACTAAGAGAATCACAATCAGCAAACCACAATGACTGGTCTGCAGTTATAAGTGGTAAAACAGGTTTCTATCATTCAAAGAAATATGAAATTAAAAATATCGTAGACCGAGTTGGTGGTGGAGATTCATTCTCAGCAGGTATCATTTATGGTTTGACACATTATGAGAATGAAGAAACTGCACTCAATTTTGCAGTTGCAGCTTCTGCATTGAAACATACAATTCCTGGTGATTTCAATCTAACAAGTCTAAGTGAAGTTGAATCCTTAATGGGTGGAGACGGATCAGGAAGAGTTCAGCGTTAATTATTTTTTTAGTTCAAGAAAAATTATTACATACTAGTTATCAGGCATCCTTTAAGCTTCGTGAGAGCTTGAAGGATGTTTGATTTTTAGTAGTTTTCTCAATTTCTATTTTTATGATCTCACAAAGGTATGATATAATACGAACCAATATAAGGAATGAATATGAAATTTTTACGTTACAGAAAAAACAACGAAGTGCATTATGGTATCTTAAAAGAAGATGATAGCAATAAGATCATCAGGATAGAGGGCTCCCCTTTCACATCATATAAAAAAAGTGAAAAAGAGGATGAGCTGAATAAAGTAAAGATTCTCACTCCATGTGATTATTCTAAAGCTGTTTGTGTTGGACTCAATTACAGAGATCATGCAGAGGAGTTCAATCTTCCTATTCCAAAATCTCCGATTCTATTCATAAAACCATCAACAGCAGCTTTAGCACTTGATGAAACCATATTGAAACCAAAGATGTGTGAGCGCTTGGACTTTGAAGCAGAACTTGCTGTAGTAATCAAGAAAACTGCCCATAAAGTTAAGATTGAAGATGTATCAGAATACATATTGGGCTACACATGTGCAAATGATGTAACAGCCAGAGACCTGCAGCCCAAGGAAGGACAGTGGACACTATCAAAGGGATTCGATACATTCTGTCCTTTCGGTCCATATATAACTACAGATATTGATCCAACATCATTGAACATAACAAGCACTCTTGATGGAGAGTTGAAGCAAAGCAGCAATACAAAAAATTTGATCTTCAATGTGGAATACTTAATCTCATACATATCAAATATAATGAGTCTCAATCCAGGTGATTTAATTTTGACTGGAACTCCAAGTGGTATATGTAAAATGGATGATGGAGCAAGCATAACTGTTGAGATTGAAGGATTGGGAAAGCTGACAAATATTATAAAATACGAGCAATAAAACATAATCTATTCAAATTCAATAGAAATTAACATATTCAGTAGTTTATGCAACATAGTACCTATCATTTAATTATATATTTACCTATAGAACCTAGAGTTATATAATATATAGCAAAATAGTTATACAAAGTTAACATTTACTATTGACAGAAGTTAGATATACCTGTATATTTAACTCATAAGCAATAGATTGTTGCTAATAAAAAATATATTAATAAAATTTTCCTTTTTTCTATAATATAAATTATACCTAGATACTATTTTTCCTTTTTTAGTATCTAGGTTTTTTTTGTCCATTCACATTGTTTTATATATTTACACACAGATGCATGTTTCATGTAACTTCAAGAACAAGCATTGCTTTTAATTGACTTTTCCAACTTCCGTAACTACTGTTGTATATAAGAGATCTTCTTAAATCTCTTAAATTATGGAGAAAAAAATTATGAATAAAAAAATTCTAAGTACATTATTGATTCTTGGAGCTTTGACCTCCTCTTTATTTGCTTACTCATCAGCAAATGTAAAAACCTCAGATTTGGAATATCAACTGAACGGTATGATTTATTCTGATCATTACTACACTTCAAATTTAATTTTTGGAGCTGCAACCTCACCTCTAACAACAACACCTAACGATCAAATTGATATGTTTTATGGTGTGGAGATGGCATCTTACAGATACTTTGGAACAAGTTCTTATGGATCAGTTTCAAAGACTTCAATCATGATTGATAGTGATAAAGAATATGCTTCTTTTAACTTTGCTTCTGGAATGAACTACAGATACAATGCATCAGAGAGCTTTGAATACAATCTAGGGCTGACTCCTATGTTGAACTACTACATGAGCATTGACCAGTCAACAACCAGCTCAACTGCTGCAGTCAATCTTCTTTACTTAGGTGGAGAGATGAGTGCAAATGCTAGATGGTATCCCAATGAAGATAGACCTCAGTTTGCAGTCAATGCAGGAATTGAGACAAGCTATGCAAGAAGACTACCTCTAGCAGGAACCACTGATGGAAAAGACTTCAGATGTCAGGTTCAAGGTTACGTAGGATTCACATATGTATTTTATGGTTCCAAATTAATCGAGAGCGATCAATTTGGCCCAAAAGCAACAATGCATAAATAAATTGTAAAAAAAAAGGAGAGATTAAAAATCTCTCTTTTTTTACGTCCCAATAGTTTTATTATTATAGAACTTTAACTCCTGATACATATTTCTCAACAACGTTTGAGCTATCTGCAAGGTATATCATCTTCTCAAGTCTATCGGATGGAGAGAATTCATCAGAGAAAGAAATAGATGAATCATCAAGCACCACTGCATCAAATTCAAAACCACTCTCAAAACTACCGACCTTACCAAAGAACTCACCACCACCTTTTGTTGCTAGATAGAAAGCCTCACTTGTTGATAGATATCCATAGGAATCATCAACTAGACGCCAGTACAACTTTGATGCCTGAATAGCACAGGAAATAGCTCTGAACATATCGGGAGAACTACCTCCTGCCATGTCTGTTGCAAGACCTACCTTCAATCCTTCCTTCAAGAACATGCTGATTGGAGCAATTCCTGATCTGATGTTCATGTTTGATTCTGGACTGTGAGCTACAAACACTCCGTTGTCTTTCATAAGTTGAATTTCTTCTTTTGGGCTGCTAACACAGTGTGCCATTATGGTCTTTACATCTCCACCAAAAAGACCAAATTGATTGTATGCCTCTCCATAATTATCGACCTGTGGTTCCAATTCTTTGACCCACTCGATCTCTTTATCATTCTCACTCAGGTGAGATTGGAAAGGTACATCATATTCTTCAGTTATTTTTTTTAGTCCCATCATAAGCTCGTCGCTGCAGCTTGGAGTGAATCTAGGTGTGAGTATTGGTTTGGTATTTTTAAAGCCTCTCTTCCTGCTCTCCTCAATCCAATTTTTAGTCTCTTCAATTGATTCTTCAGTTGTCTCAATGAGATAATCGGGACTGTTTCTGTCCATGTTTACCTTACCAACATATGTAGATAGACCTGATTTCTCAAGAAGATCCATCAATGTCAAAGTTGCTTCTCTATGAATGGTTGCAAACAAGCAAAGGCGTGTTGAGGGTCCTCTTTTTAACTCTTCAACAAATGTTGAATAGATCTTCTTTGCATACTCATTATCTTTAAATTTACTCTCTTCTGGGAAAGTGTAAGTGTTCAACCAATCAAGCAGTTCAAGATCCATTCCTGTAGATCTGTATTTATACTGTGGTGCATGAACATGTAAATCAACAAAGCCTGGGATTATAATCTTGCCTTTATTATCAATAACTTTCAAAGATGAATACTCGCTTGGAATCTCTTTGTAAATTCCTTCTACCTTATTATCCAATACTACAAGAAAGCTATCTTCTTTTACTTCAAATTTATCTTTTGATGGAGTGAATATAAATGTTCCTTCCATTATATAATTGCCCATTAATTTCCCCCTAATGTACTTTTAAGTTGTTTTTCAAAAAAGCTTTATAATTGTCATCAAAAACTATGTAAATGTCAACAAGTAATAAATTATACGAATAATACCTAAAATGTGAAATTGTTGTTTTCTGGATATCAATGGACTATAATGATGTAAAGGAAAGTTAAAAATGGAATATAGATATTATTATGATTTTGAAATAGGCAGGCTTGAAATAACATATACTGATGAAGCCATCACACACATGAGTCGAGAAATTGATGATGATAAGAGCAATGAGAATTATCATAAGAACAATATTATTGATGAGACCATAAAGCAGCTGGATGAGTACTTCAAAGGGAAAAGAAGGACCTTCAACTTACCACTGTCTTTTGAAGGAACACCCTTCCAAAAATCTGTATGGAAGGCTCTCATGGAGATTCCATATGGAGAGACAAGAAGTTACAAAGATATTGCCATAGAAATAGGCAATCCAAAAGCATGCCGAGCTGTTGGAATGGCAAACAACAGAAACCCTATTGTTTTGATATGCCCCTGCCACAGAGTCATCGGCGCCAATGGAAAGCTTGTTGGGTATGGTGGTGGTCTTGATATGAAGACCTTCTTACTGAACCTAGAGGTAAATAATTAAAACAGACTGTTTACAATAAGAACTAATGGAATTGATATGAGAGAGAATATTGTTGATACACTCAAAAGAGTTGATGCATAATATCCATCCTTTTCAAAACGTATCGCGAACATTGGAGCTGTTGCTCCAACAGGACATGATATTGCAATCAGAGAGATCAACCAAACAATAGGAACAACTGTTATGAAGTTCTTTATCACAAGGTGATAGAGTAAAATAGCAAGGAAAGGAATGACAAAGTTATGTATTGCAACAATGTAATACACTCTCTTATTTCCAAATAGGTCTTTCATTGTGTTACCAGCTAGAGTTGCTCCAATTACAAGCATTGTAAGAGGAGTCACCATATTGGCTATCATGGTCATTGGAGTCATTATTATGCCAGGTAATCTGAAATTCGTTATGTATGCAATCATTCCCAATATGATTGCAATCATGTTTGGGCCCTTGAATATATTCAAAATATCTTTCTTGTTGATAGATCCTTTCAACATGGCAACGCCATAGGACCAACATATGATGTTGAATGTCGTTATGTATCCGGCGCAGAGGAAAACACCTTCTGTACCAAACAGGGCAAGCATCAGAGGTATACCTATGTTTCCACAGTTGGTATACATGAGAGCCATCCTCTCCACATTGTAGACCTTCTCATCACCTTTAGCTTTCACTGCAATCTTTGAAACTATTATTGCAACTGACATCAGAACGAAAGAAAATATTATCACCCACAAAAGATTTCTCAGTTTATCCTGTGATAATTCTGTCTGGTAACTGGTAAATATCAATATTGGTGATACAACATCCAACAGCAATGCATTTATTCTTTTGTTTCCTTCCTCACTGAATATGCCTTTTTTGGCTGCACCCAAGCCAACCATCATTATCAAGAACATGCCAAAAATAGATATGGCTGTATTACTTACTATGTCCAAAACAATTCCTCATTTTTTTTAAAAGTTATTTGCTAACTATAAACTCAATAAAAATTTGTTTCCATGAGAAACCACAAGAATATATATCAGATTTTGTTTTTTTGCAAAAAAAATACCAATGCAATATATTTTTTTCACAAAATATAACACATTGGTAAGTCGTCATCTCTTGAAGTTCTATTTTTCAACAGCCTGCTTTATTACATTGTATGCACCATCATAGATGCCATTCTTTGCTGCTGTTTTTATATTCTCATTCATGAAAATTCTGTGCTCTTTGGTATCAACCAATAGAGATAGCAATTGGAAGGTTCTCTCTTCAGTATCACATTCATAAGTACCATCTCCTACTTCTGCAGATCTGATTGCACCCCAAGCTTCATGTCCACCAACTCTTTTCAACATGAGTTTTGGAACAGGATAATAAGCCAACTCACTTGGTTTTGTCAGTAAAACATCACTCTTTCTCATCAAGAGATTTGTTACATATACTGCTTGGAAGATATCGCTGCTGTAGAAGAAATGAATTCCATCCAGATCATCAAGCTTCTTTATCTCATCATAGTCATCATGAACAGTTGAGTTCTTGAACTTAGCTGTCATCTCATCAAGTACACTTTTATGATCTCCAACGTTAACAAGAACAACAGCTCTATCTTTGAACTTGTTGATTATATCTTCATAAAGTTTTGATTGAGCACCTGCTCCACCAATTGTGAGCAATATTCTTGGCTTCTCTCCATTGTTTGCTCTTTCAATTCTTGCATTGCAGTCCTCTTCAATATTTGATACCAACTCATGGTCAATGTAATGTCCTGTATAAACAATATCATCACTTGGCATATTTGCTTTTGGATTCTCACACATATTGCGAAGACTCAGATATCCCCAATATGAAGAAGGAGTCTGGATTGTGTGGACTGCACCAGGTGCAAAGTGAAGAGCCATAGGCCAGTTATCAGGAATGGCATTCACCACGTTTGTCATTCCTGAAGCCACAGCTGCTTGAGCTGTCCATGCATGTGTTCCAATAAAAGGTAAGTCTTTTGGTAAATCACGGAAGATGGGAGTCATCAACTTTGCGACTTCCAAATCTGAAGCATTGTATGAAAGTTTTGCAAATCCTGTGCTGTTGAGAGGTTCCCAATAAAGCTTGTTGAAAAGAGAATATTTTTGAGACCATCTGGAGCCCATGGAATAAAGTCTGTTTGATTCACTTATTATCTTTGAACCTGTTGTCTCTTCAAAATATGCAAGATCCATCCAAAGTGGTTCATAACCCATGGAACGAGCTGCACTGCACATTGCCATTGCAATACGGTAATGTCCAAATCCCATTCTTATGTTACCAATTACAATTGGCTTTCTGTCTTCATTCAAACTCAAAGGAGAATCGGAAGGGATGAGACGTTTTGTACCAAGATCATTTAGAACTTCATTTGTATCTAAAGAGAGATGATAAACGGTATTGCTGTCATCCCCAAACTTCTTAGCGTACTTCTTTCTTTTCTTAACTGCCTTCTTATAATCTTTATTTGAAATTGGATTGTTAAATATTTCCATAACTTTCTCCTTTTTTTAATGACAGAACAAATAACCTATGATAGTATTACTATCAAGATGATATTAACACTATCACACTAATAATGAGGTGTCAACTTGGATTATTCAGAATTACAGAACAAAGCAAAAGAAAATATTATTAGGAATGCATATAAATTGTTTGCAAACAATGGGATACACAATGTCGCATTGGTTCAAATCGCAAAGGAATCAGAGATAGGTGTTGCAACTGTTTATAGGTATTTTGGAAACAAAAAGAATATCATCAATGAATGTGCCAACAGTGTATGGAAGAAGGTCATTCTAGGTGTTCAAGATAAAATATCTTCCCTCGAGTTTCTACAGCTTACAGGTATTGAGAAGATAGAGGGACTGCTGTCCATGTTCTTAACAATGTATCAGGAGGATAAGGAATTTCTTAAATTCGTATCTGAATTTGATGCTTACATCGCTCAGGAGAAACTGACTCTAGAGGAGATGCAGGAATACAACAACAACTTTCTTACCTTCCATGAAATTGGTTTGAATTTCTTTATTGAAGGAATAAAGGACCTCACAATCAAAGAAGATATAGATTTTGATACATTCTACTATTCCATAACCAGAGCCCTGTTAGATGTGAGTATGAAAGGGGCAAACTCCCCTGTACTGATTGAGACTGACAAGATGGTTTCGATTGAAAAACAATTAGAGCAATTAATTACAATGGCTATTTACTATTGTAAGAAAGGAGAATAACAATGACTGCAACAATTTGGTTATTTGCAATTGGACAACTTGGTTGGTCAATTTTAGCAGGACTGGTTTCAAACTGGTTGGTATATTTCTATCAGCCATCTGCAGAATCAATAGATGTGGGACAGCTTCTGTATGTTCCTCAGGGACGAGTGATACTTGGAGTACTCACAATAATAGGTGTGATAACAGCTGTTGGAAGAATCTTTGATGCTTTCACAGACCCTTGGATTGCAAACAAGAGTGATAGAAGCACAAATCCTAAAGGAAGAAGAATTCCTTTCATGAGAAAAGTAGCAATTCCATTTGCAGCAGTAACAACTTTGATCTTCATGGCACCTGTTAAATCAATATCAGGTATAAACACTGCTTGGTTGCTTGTAACATTGCTTCTCTTCTATCTGTGTATGACAATTTATTGCACACCTTTCAATGCATTGATTCCATTAATTGGAAGTGATCAAAAGAGTAGAATTGCAGTTTCAACTGCAATCTCTCTCACATTCATTGTTGGTACTGCTCTGGCATATTTGGCTCCAGTAATCTGGGGTGCTCTGACTCCTTCAATGGGAAGAGTGACAGCTATGAGAACCACATTTGGTGCGATGTCAGCTTTTGCTTGTATATGCTTGCTTGTTCCAACATTTGCAATTGATGAAAGAAAGCTTGGTGAGTTCACTCCTACAAAAGAGAATGCTTTTGCATCTCTCAAGATCACATTTGGTAACAAAGACTTCAGAACATTCGTCTACAGTGATGTACTATATTTCACAGCTCTAACAATCTTCCAAACAGGTCTTCCTTTCTTCGTAACATCTTTGATGGGACTGAAGGAAAGCGATTCAAGTTTGCTGTTTGTCATGATGACAGGACTCTCCCTTCTTTGGTACCCACTTGTTAATAAGATGGCTCCAAAATTTGGTAAGAAGAAACTTGTTAGAATTGCATTCTTGATCTTCACATTGACCTACATATTGACTGCTCTTTCAGGCATATTTGTTCAAGGTAAACTATCTTGGGGTATAATGATTGTTGCTTTTGCTTCTATTTCAATGGCTATTCTTGGAATATTGCCACAGGCTATGGTAGCAGATGTAGCAGAGGAAGATTCTGTTCTATCTGGAACAAACCGTGATGGTATGTTCTTTGCTGCTAGAACCTTTGCTTTTAAAATGGGACAGTCCTTAGCAATGCTCATCTTCACAGCATTCGCTGCAAGTGGTGTTATCGGATACAGAATGGCTGCAATTACAGCTGCTGTTTTATGTGTATTAGCTAACTTAGCATTGGTAAGATACGATGAAACACGTATTTTAAAAGTATGTATGGAACACGAAGCTCAATTAAAAGCTGCTGACTAAAATGTAAATCATTTATAAATAGATGGTGCTCTCAAAATACGAGAGCACCTTTTTTTATATCAGTGAGACAACACATGTTCTTTTGCATTCATAGAGACCTTCATCGGCTCTGACTAGAAGCCTCTGATAATCTAAATCATCTTTACAGACTTCAGCCACACCATAGCAAAAACTTGCATTTGGAATGACTCTCTCCATATCCTGAAGGATCTTCAAAGAGACATCTTCCATGATTGTCTTCATCTCATCACAACCAGTATTTGGACTTATTAGAATGAATTCATCTCCACCCCATCGACCAAAGCTCTCCCAATCTTTTTTATAACTGCTGATGCTATTGGCAAATGCTTTGATTATTTCATCACCTTTAACATGGCCCAATTTATCGTTTATTACTTTTAATTTGTTGATGTCCATAATTGTGAGAGAGAACTTCTCATTCTTTGTTTTGAAATTTTGGAATTGATTTTCTAGAATCTCTTCAATTTTATTTCTGTTATATACATCTGTTAGAACATCCATTTCAGCATAATACTTGAGCTTCTCTTTATACACAAGATTCTTCAAATCAGCCTCGATTGACTCTCGAAACTCATCTAAGAGTGCTTTGTATTTATCAGAATAATGATTCTCTTTATTGTCCAAAACACAGATTGTTCCAAAGATCTCATCATCTGGCCAATGTATTGGCAATCCATAATAGGATATCATATCTAGCTTGGTATCTGGATTGTCCTTCCAAACTTCATCATTCTGGGCATTCTCTACCAACAGCTCTTTATCTTTTCCAATGACAGTCTCACAGTAAAGACCATGGCCCAAAACATCACTGGCACCTTCTGTATATGGATTCTCTATATTCTGGCTCTTCAAGAATACTGACAAAGAATTCTCTGTGACCTGCATGATCAATCCAGATGGAACATCTATGATCTTTGCCATTATATTGATAATTCGTTGCCACTTCTCTCTTGTCTCTTTCTCAATTATTGGTAATGAAGAATTTGTAATTGGTACAGTAACTGAATTCTTGTTTTCCCGAAGAGTTACATCTGCATGCTTTCCCATTCAAACCTCACTTTTATTTTTTATAAATTGGTAAAAACCCTCTCAACTGCCAACATTGCAATATCAGGATCAAATTGCTTACCTGCATTTCTCCTGATCTCTTCAATTGCTTCTTTTTTTGAAAAAGCCTTGCGATAGGATCTATCAGAAGTCATCGCGTCATAGGAATCTGCCACTGCTATTATTCTAGCTTCCATTGGTATGTTATCAATCTTAACACCATTTGGATATCCATTACCATCCCAACGTTCATGATGCTGCAGTACTATATTTGCAATACTGAATAATTCTTTGGAGTTTGATAGAACCTCAAAAGCATAAGATGGATGCTTTTTGACTATATCATATTCATCGTCACTGAGCTTACCTGGTTTGTTAATTATTTCCTTTGGGATTATTATCTTACCAATGTCATGAACCAATCCTGCATAGTATACCTGCAATATCTTTGATTCAGATAGTCCCATCTCTGTTGCTATCTTCTTGGATATGGTTGCGACCTTCTGGCTGTGGTCTTTTGTATATTCATCATGAATTTCAAGAAGTCTTGTCAAACTCAGGACCATATCTTTTAAAAAATCCAGTTGGAGTTTTTGATATTGTCTCTCTCTATTTTCAATTTCATTGCGAAATCGACTTTTTGTGCTGGAGAATTTGACAATTGTATCAAGCATTGACTCAACTTGATATTTCTCAATATCAACCTTTTCTGTATCTACAACTTCAAAGTAAAAAGGATTCTCGTGAACCTGTCCCTTCCATATTATCAGAGGATGAACCTCAATGATATTCTTGATCATCAGATGAGAGAACTTTGTTATGTTGTATCTGCATATTGCAGATACTGGATAGGAGCCAAAGATTTCATCATTCAAGAGAAACTCATACTCCATGATATTTTCAAATCCATTCTCATATTCCAATACGAAGCTGAGCTCACCTGTCAATGAAAATGCAGAATAGCCTTCTTCAATTGCCTGTGTGGCTAACTTCTTGATTGACTCAATCATTCTTGGAGCGGAGAACTTACCGCCTTTTGCATAGACATCACTTCTATTTGAGATAACCAATTGATTGGATTTGAGATAACTATCCAAATCTATCATTTCTCTGAGTCTCTGCAAAATCAACTCAATATCGATATCACCCTTTATATAAAAACATTTCTCATTATTCTCCAATCTAGAAAGAATATAAGAAACCATCACATCTACATTTGAAATATCTTCTGAATCATCATAAAGAAGGACCATGTGGTCCCCTGGGACTATGTGTTTCATTTCCTGTATTATATTTTTTGAACTCATCTAATTAACCTCAATTAATATCATCCATCTGCATGCAAACTGAAGCTTTATAGAGACAAAGCGCTGCAGGCTTTATTGCATTACTAAAATATTAACTGTCTTTATTGTTTGAAATAGAAAACAACACTAAATTTTTTGTAATAATAGATAACTATCCTTCAATAATAAAGATTGCCTTTCATCGTGTCTATATTTACACAGCATTCATGAATAAAATTCTTTACATTCTTAGGTATAATAAGCAATTAGATGATTATCAGAACAAGTTTTATTATAAATTGACATAGCAAAAAAATCCCCTCAGCAATCAAATAAATGAAATACTGAAGAGATTTATTGCACAATATAATTCAAACTGACTCACAATCTGTTGAGTGATTCAGATCAAACTTTTATTGAGCTCTGCTTATTGCTAGATCTTTATTCATCTTCTCGCTGAACTTATCAATATTCAAGAAATACATTATTATTGCAGAGGCAATCATCAATACAATAGGCATGTATATTTTGATGGCCTTCATAGCAAAGATTGTACTTGCAGCTTGCATATCAATTCCAGCTTTATAATGACCATAGGACAACAACCATCCAACCAATGCTGTTCCAATGCCTGTACCAACCTTCATACCAAAGCTTGCAGCACTGTAAGTCAGACCATCAATTCTATTTCCGCTTGTCCACTCTCCATAATCCACTACATCGGCAATCAGGGCAAATAGACCTGCAGTCATAGGAACCATACCAACACTACCAATAACAGTAGCAACTATGATACCTGTAAGAGATTCTGAAGCAAAAGCCATTATTGCCAAGGATACAAGTCTGATGATATAACCACCGAACATGCTCTTCCATTTACCAATTCTTTTAGCTACAGATGGGAATATCATCAAACCAATCAACATAGGAATCAATGCACTTATGTTCAGTAGAGCAAAATGGTTTATGTTTCCAAGAACGTCTCTTGCATAATAAATGTTGATACCTGAATCAAGACCTGCACCAGCATAGTTTATTATGAATATGAAGGTTATCATTATGAAATACTTATTCTTAAATAGAACCTTCACATCAGTTTTGATGTTGCAATTCTGCTGCTTAACTTCTTTTGGTTGATTTCTCTCTCTTGTGAATACAGCTGTAATCATCAAGAAAGCCAATGCAATCAAACCGTAGATAATAGATAGCTTTGACCAACCAACTTTTGCAATCAATTTTACACTCACTGTTGAAATGACAATAATTGCCAACACAGTGAATATAAATCTGATGCTACTTATTGTAGTTCTCTCATCTTGATTATCTGTTATCAAGGATAGCAGAGTGTTATAAGATAAATTACTTACAGTGTAAGCAATTGCTGTTATGAAGATATATGTTATGTAAGCATATACTGTTTTCTGAGTTATACTGAATCCAGTAGGCACATTGAACAGCAGAATCAAACCAAGTGCCATCGCTGGTGCACTCAAGAAGATCCAAGGTCTCGCCTTACCCCATCTTGTGTTTGTTCTATCAATAACAAGTCCCATTCCAATATCTGAGAATCCATCCAACAATCTTGCAATGAGCATCATTGTTCCAACCGCAGCAGCACTCAATCCAACGCTATCTGTATAATACATGGTAACAAACATGCTTATTGTTGACCAAATAAAATTACAACCAGCGTCACCAAATCCATAAGCTAACTTCTCATGAAATGGTACAAACCCCTTCTTTTTTTCCATTGACTATTTCTCCTTTATAGTTAATTGACCTTCTATCAAATCTTCTTCAGCAGAAGAGGATCCAATAAATAACTCGTACTCCATATTTTCTACAACCATCTCTTTAAGCTCTTCATTGTAGTAAGCAATCTCCTCTATAGGACATGAGATTGAAACAGTCTTCTTCTCTCCTGCAAGCAATGAAACTCTTTCAAATCCTTTTAAAGTTTTTACAGGTCTATCTAATTTTGAGTGAGAGTAGCCAACATACATCTGAACAACTTCAGTACCATCGACTTCCCCTGTATTCTCTACAGTGCATGTAGCATTGATGTTGTTGGAATCAGCTGAGAATTCAGCATCTGAAACAGCAAACGTTGTGTAGGAAAGTCCAAATCCATAAGGAGTTGAACATTCTTTATGCTCTTTGTCTAATTTTGCATAACCATGATAATATTCGTAGAACTGCTCATCAGCGTGCCAATCAACCTGAGGAAGATCTTCTTCTTTCATTGGAATGACGAAAGGAGTCTTACCACTTGGATTTACCTTACCCATGAGAACCTCACCAATTGCAGTACCACCTTCCATACCAGGATAGTAAGCCAATAGGATTGAAGATACTGAATTCTTCCAACTTTCTGTCATGATGGTGTTACCACCAATAACTACAGCACAGCTATTTTTATTTACCGGACCTACAGAATTCAAGAGTTCGATTTCATCATCATGAAGTTCAAGAGATAATCTATCTCCACCCATGCTCATGGTGTATCCATCTGTCTCGTTTTCTGATACAAATTCACCTTCATCATCAAAGTTGTAACCAACAACAAATACAACTGCATCAGCTGATTGAGCCAATTCCTTCGCATGCTGTAAATCAACTCCATCATTGAATATGACCTCAGCATTCTTAGCTACTTCAGATATTCCTTTGAAAGGAGTCACAACATAACTTGGGTAGACCTGACTTGATCCATGGTCTCCAATATTTTCTTTGTTTCCAAGTTTTCCAAGCACAACTATTTTTTTGGTTTTATCTTTGGCAAAAGGCAATACCTCTTCATTCTTGATTAGAGTCAAACTCTCTCTTGCAGATTGCAGAGCCAATGCAACATGCTCTTTGCAGCCAATAATTGAAGGATCAACTGGCTTTTGAGAGTTATATGCTTCCTCAAATGTGATCAGCGTTCTTACAATTCTTAAAGCTGCTTCATCAATCTTTGATTCTGGAACCAGTTTGTCCTCAACAGCTTTGACCAATTTATCACCAAAGAACTGAGTGCTGCACATCTCAATGTTCTGACCACCATTAGCAGCCTCAACAGTATCTCTTACACCCCACACAAAATCACTCATAACAAAACCATCGAAGTCCCATTCGTTGTTCAGAACTTGATTCAATAGGTAATCACTGTGACCACAGTGAACGCCTTCATACTTGTTGTATGAGCTCATTACAGAAGCAGCTCCTGCATCAATCAATTTTTTAAAGTGTGGTAAGAAGACCTCACGTTCTGTTCTCTTTGAACATGTGACACTTACATTGAATCTAGCAAATTCCATCTGGTTGAAGGCATAGTGCTTTATACAAGCCACAACATTTTCATCCTGCACACCCAATGCAAGCTCTCTAGCCATCTCACCGATGTGGAAAGAATCCTCACCATAAGTCTCTTGGCTTCTGCCCCATCCTGGGTTGTAAGGTAAATTCATGCAGACACCTGCAAATGTGTTTCCTTTGAATGCTCTAACTTCCTTACCAATTGCAGAACCAATCTTTTTCTCAAGCTCTTTATCAAAAGAAGCACCACGTGCCATGGTTACAGGAAAACATGTTGCTTTTCCAACACCACATACAACACCTCTTGGTCCATCACAGAATTTCATGGCAGGAATATTTGCTTCTTCAATGCCACCTGCATCATATGGACTGTCGTTGTAGTGTGCACCTTCTTTACCTTCCATTATGTCGGCAAAGATTTCTTCCACACTTTTGTTTCCTCCCATCAAGAAAACTTTTTCTTCCAAGCTTAATTTAGCTACAATTGCTTTGGCTCTTTCTGTATTTGAAAGTCGTTTTGTTTTGTCACAGATCATTTATTTCTCCTATTTTGTTTTTATATATGATTTTAATAATGCAGTAGCATTTGATTTGCTGAAACTTAGATATCCTTGAATACTTGGATTGTGTCTGACTGTCATTCCATTGTTTCGGTAGCTGTTTGGAGTGACTCCAATTATCTTTTTGAAGTTCCTATAGAAAGTATTTTCTGTTCCAAAGCCACATCTTTCTGCTATCACAACTATTGAAAGTTTGCTTGTATTTAGCATTCTTTTGGCTTTTTCAACCCTGATTTTATTCAACGTTTCATAGGGAGACTCACCAAGATTCTCTTTAAAAAAACGATATATGGTCTTCTCACTCATCCCACATTTCTCATAAAGCTCAATAAGTGCCCTCTCATCCTGATAATTCTCATTCAGATGATTCAACATATTGGCTAGCCTTGATTCTACTGCGTTGTTTTCTAATGAATTGTTATCACTGCAGATATCGTGTGGAATGCTCTCATGGAAGGTCGAGATCATTGCATACAGATTTGAAAGAATCTTAAATTGAGATGCATTTGTTTTCATATTTGAAGACAGTATGATGCTGGCTATGTTCTCTCTGATTCTGGAGTAGGCCTCTTCATTTTCTGAATCTTCACATCTGGAGCCTTCCAAGATAAAACTGTATCTGAGACTTGGATCTTTAAAATCCCTGAAAAAAGAAGGTTCAATCTGAATCAAAGCACATAGATTATCTGAACTGCAGTTTCTGATCTCATGAAATGTTTTTGAGTTTATGAGCATCAGATCTCCCTGATTGCAAACTATTGAACGAGTTGCCTTTGTCACCGTGATGCTACCGCGAAGGACCAATATAATTTCATATTCAAAGTGCCAATGAAATGTCGAATAATCTATCGATGTTGTAAAAGCTTTTAATGGTAATTTTTTAGAATGCTCTATTGTCTCAAATATGAAATTGTTCATTTCGTAGCTCCTTTGTGTAAACAAGAATAACTCACAATATTTTGGGTGCGTTATTAATTTTAGACTTTCCTACTATTAAATTAGGACAAGTCAAATCCTTATTATTTAATTATTTTTCAAATACAGTCTTATAAGAGATTAAATGCTTTCAAATAAACAATACCTCTCAATCGAAAGCAATAGCTCAAAAGAACATTGCAATTGCTCTGGCTATGGTACTATAATTTTACAGGCCTGAACTATTGATTGTGATGGTAATTGAAAGCCAAAAGAGGATTTAAAATGGAACACAGAGAAATATATGATGATCTCAAGCACTATTTGACAATGGACAAAGAGGAATTTGATGATTCCATAAAAAAAAGAGCCTTTGATACCCTCCTGAATCACAATGATGGTTATGTTGAGGTTTCTGCATTGTTGGCTCTTACCAATGTCTGTAAGAACGACTGCACTTACTGTGGACTTGGAAGAAGCAATCATATAAAGAGATTCACCCTAGATGAGGAGAGTGTTCTCAATTCAATTAACTTTGTTGCAGACAACAACATAAAGGAGATCTTCTTCATTGGTGGAGAGAATCCTGCAATAAAGATTGATACATACATAAAATATATTGAAGCTGCTAAAAGCAGAGGGTTGAAGACAAATCTTGCCATGGGTGTCTTCAACAAGAAGGAATATGAGATGCTGAAGGCTGCAGGCCTCGATACATACACTTTGAAATTTGAAGAATCAAATCCAACATTATTTGAGACCTATAAAACAGATATATCTTTTGAAGATAGAATGAATGCAATCCATCAGGTAAAAAAGGCAAATTTGAAACTCGCTTCATCAAGCATTGTTGGATTGAGTGGTCAGACAGTAGATGATGTTGTAAATGACATAAAACTAACTGTGGATCTTGATGTTGAATGGATTCCAATTGTTCTATATCTTCCAGCAAGTGGAACAAAGATGGCAGAGACCACTCCAAAAGGAGATGTTGAGCTCACATTGAGAGCAATATCTCTTCTGAGATTGATGCTACCTGACTGCAGAATAACAGCAGCACAGCCCAGCAGTGTGGATGGTTCAGGATTTGGAGATAGAGATGGTAACATTGAAGCACTGAAGCATGGAGCAAACATGCTATTTGTAGAGGTGACACCATACGCTCTTAAAAAATTATTTTCTATAACAGACAACAGAACGCTGCCAAGATTGGAGGAGATAAAGGACCTTGTGTCTCCTTTGAATCTGAAAGTAAGATAACACATATACTCAAGGACTGACATCATCACAGAAGAAGCTCTCTGAGGTCTTCTGACGAACTTTATCTGTTTGCATGCAACATCGCTCGCTGAAGATTCAAAACAGGTCTGGCCTCTTGTATGGCCCTCTCACTGAGAGATTAAATGATCCCATCCTTTCGGATGGGACCTCTTAATTATATAACTTTGATATTTATTATCATCTTTTCTTTTGGACCCCAATAAAGGAATTCCTCATGAACAGGAGCACCCCAACTGTCATCACCACCAACACCGCAGTTTCCATGAAGGATACGTACTGTATTGTAATTATGATGTCCAAGATCTTCTGGATGTTTTGCATCTTCCAATTCATGTGGATTGTATGGAAGAACAGAACCTTCAAAATTGCTGTTGCATGTGATTCTCAAACCATGTCCCTCTGCATTCAATATCTCAAGATAACGTAAATCTGTAAGATTTCCATTCTCCTGTGGATTTACATATGGAATGTAGCAATCTTTTACCTTCCTTGTTGCAATACCAAGAACACAGCTTTCCTTTCTATCGCTGTATGACTCTCTGATTGTGTTACCATAATAGTGAACAGTATCAAATTCATCACTCAAACCGAAGGTGATACCAAAGCAAGGTAGATCACTTGGGAATTTAGGAGGATCTATTTCAATATCGAAAGAATTGTCATCATAGAAGGTCTGAACTGCATCAGTTTCATATGGTCCAAATTTGATATGATTCAAGATCTTTCCATCTTCTGCTGTATATTTATCACAGTAACTGTACATGGATGAAAGTTTGTAGCTCATCCATCTTGCTATGTTGAAATTAGGATAATCATTTGAAACAGGAGCTCTCCATGTTTCAAGTTGAATCTTTCTTGCAATGATGTTCTTCTGATCAACCAAGATGGCATTTGGAAGACCATCAATCTTTCTGGACATAACAATTGCATCAGATAATGGAACACCATGTCCCATTATTCCTTCTATTACATTTGATATCTTCTTCTTTGTATCCTTTTTGATTGCATCTCTGATCACACATGTTGTTGTAAAGATATCACCATAGGATACCTTGACAACAATCTCACCTGATTTGGTTTTGAAATCATCAGAGCCCTTTATATCAAAGAATCCAACACTCTCTGCTTCAATCGATAGATCAAGTTTGACAACCTCAAACACAACACCGTCTTCCATATATGATATGCTGAATTGAGCATCATCAGTTGCTGTGTAACATCTTCTGTTCTCAACTCTGACTCTGTTTTTATCACTCTCAACATAAATCTTTATAGGAGAGAATTCATGTTTGATCTCCATCATCTTAGAAGATCTATCACTGTCAGCTAGAAGTATTCCATTGCTGCAGAAATCATCATCTGTTGGGAATTTATAATGTGTACCACTGTAGACAAAATCGCCATCTTTTAGATTCTGATCTCTGAAGTCCCAGATGAAGCCACCAAGATAAGCTTCATACTTATCTTCCAATTCTGTATAGATATGAAGTCCACCACAGGAATTACCCATTGCATGATTGTATTCACATAACATGAATGGTCTTTCAGGATGCTCTTCCATAAATTTTGCACAATCTGCAGGTTTGGTGTACATCTGTGATTCAACATCACTTACATCCCAGTACTCAGATGTGATGAAAACACTTTCATAATGAACCAATCTTGAGGGATCAGTAGCTGAGAAATAATCACTTATGTGTCTTATAACATCACCATCCCATGATTCATTACCACAGGACCAGAATAGAACTGATGGATGAAGTCTATCTCTTACAACCATTGCAGCTGCTCTATCTAAAAGAAGGTCAGTGTATTCCTCTCTGTTTCCAGGAATAGCTTCTGTGTGTCTATCTTCTTCTTTCAAGAACTGCCATGTTCCATGAGTTTCTAAATTCATCTCATCAATTACATACAGACCAAGTTCATCACACATTTCATAGAAACAGCTCTGATTTGGATAATGTGATGTTCTAACAGCGTTCACATTGTTCTTCTTGAGAAGTTCTAAATCAGAACGAATCTCCTGTTCAGTCATGGCCCTACCATTGATTGCAGAGAATTCATGACGATTCACTCCGTGGAAGATCAATCTCTTTCCATTCAACAGAACCTGATTGCCTTCAATCTTGATCTCTCTGAAACCAATCTTTGTGGTAACAGAATCCATCAAGACGTCTTCATCAAATAGATTTACAGTCAACGTATATAGAGTTGGAGATTCACAGCTCCAGAGCTTCAAATTATCCACTCTAAAAGCATTGGGTAATCCTTTATAATCAACACCATCACCTTCAAGGGAGAAAGAAAGAGATGGACTCTCAAGAATACCGTTGGCCTTTACGTTGACATCCATGTCGGCTGAATTTCCAAATAATTTGTAATCAACTTCAATAGATTCAATATACTTTTCTGGTGGGAACACCATATATACAGGTCTGAACAATCCAGAGAATCTCCAGAAGTCCTGGTCTTCAAACCAACTGCCTTTGCAGTAATGAACAACAATGGCAACTATTTCATTGTGTCCCTCTTTCAGACATGATTTGATATCGAACATATTTGGAGTGAAGGAATCCTCACGATAACCTACATACTGTCCGTTGATGTAGAGAGCCATGCAGCTCTCTGCACCTTCAAATACAATATGAACTCTCTGAATCAAGTCTTCAGAAGTCAAATTTATGTCTTTTTTATAAACAGCAACTTTGTTGTCAACTTTAGGAATCATAGGTGGTTTGATATCTTCCTTACCTTCCCATGGATACTGCTGATTTACATATTGAGGTTCATCATATCCCTCAATCTGAAGGTGAGATGGAACCTTTATGCTGCCAAACGATAGATCTTTTACATCACCATCCCAGACTTTTTGAGGAACCTCTGAAGGATTGTTGTACACGACAATGTCCCATTGTCCGTTTAATGAGGTCTTTTTATATTGTGTTTTGTGATCACTATATGGAGGAAGAGTACCTACATTAAAATACTTTGTATCCTCTAGGAATTCAGGTTTGAACATTATATTTGACTCCTTGTTTGTTGTTCTTTATTGTTTAACAGATCCAAGCATGCCTTCAACAAACTGTCTTTGGAATGCAAAGAATATAATGATTACAGGTAATGTAGCGATTGAAATACCACTCATTATCACTCCGTAATCAGGTGTATATGCACTTGATAATGAAGAAATTAACAATGTAGTTGTCTGCTTTTCATTTGTTTGCAATACAATCAATGGCCACAGGTAGTTGTTCCAACTGGTCATAAATGTATATATAGCAGCAGCTGCATATGTACTCTTCATTGAAGGTACAAATATTCTAAAAAATGTCATTACCTCATTCGCTCCATCAACTCTGGCAGCTTCTAAAACATCAGTTGGGTAATTTACGAAACTCTGTCTGAAGAAGAATACCATAAATACAGATGCACTGCTTACAAGAATGATTGCCCATACTGAGTTGATTAAATGCAATGTCGCAATCAACTTAAATAGAGGAATCATGAGAGAAGCAAAAGGAACCATCATTGTCAGAAGGAAAAATGAGTATAGTTTTTCTTTCCTTTTTGTTTTGTACATTTGAAAGCCATAGGCTGCCATAGATGTAATCAACAAAGTGAGAATAACAGTAACCAATGCAATTTTCAAGGAGTTCATCAGAGCTGTACTCATGTTTGCATTTCCAAATAATTTTGTGATATTTGTTGACCACTGATTTCCAAAAGTCATCTTACCTTGAATTACATCTGTAGATGTATTGGTGCTTCCAATGACTATCCAAATGAAAGGGAACAGTGAGAATATTGATGCTATAGATAGCACAATATAAACTATAATCATTCCAGGTCTTCTTGGTTTTTTTCTAGTATCCATTATTAATTCCCCCTCTTAATTGCTTTAGCCATCTTTCTCTCAAGTCTCACATCACTGTCTTCACTGATTCTGAATTGAATTATTGTAAGAACAGCTACGATTATAAGAATTGCATATGATACTGTTGCAGCATATCCAAACTTTGGAGTGTACTTGAAGCAGAGGTTGTAGATATAAACTGATAAAGTTAAGAAACAGTTATCAGGACCTACCATAGATGCTGTTGTTCCACCTGCTGAGAAGTTCATTGGTTCATCGAATAACTGCAATGTACCAATTGTAGACATAACAGTTGTGAAAAGAATCATTGGTTTCAGAAGTGGTAATGTGATTTTGAAGAATCCCTGTGATGATGATGCACCATCAATTGAAGCTGCTTCATATAAATCTCCACTGATGTTCTGCATAGCTGACAGATAGAAGATCATGTTGTAGCCAGTCCATCTCCAGATCATTGCCAATATGAGAACAAAGGTTGCAGTACCTGGAGCCTGCATCCAAGCAATTGGAGCATTAAGTAGATGAACTTTCATTAGAGTTGAGTTAACCAAGCCATCATAAGCAAATAACATCTTGAACAGAATTGTATAAGCAATCAAAGATGTTACAGATGGAAGGAATATTGCAGTTCTGAAGAATCCTCTGAACTTCAGCTTCTTGCTGTTCAGCATAGCTGCAAATATCAGAGCCAAAACAAGCATCAATGGAACCTGCAGAAGCAAGATTCTAAATGTGTTTTTCAAAGCTTTAAAAAATGAAGGATCAGAGAATAACTTTCTGTAGTTAGCCAATCCTGTGAATTGAGTGAGTGTTCCTCTAGTAGATGTCAGAGTTAGGTATAGAGAATAAAAAATTGGATATAACAAGAATATACCCAGCAATACTCCAACAGGTGTTATGAAGTACCATCCTACCCTTTTTCTTTTTAGTTCAGTAGCCATTGTTTCTCCCTTTAAAAAGAGGGCGATAGAATTTTTCTACCGACCCCTTTTTTGTTTACTTTAACCTTTCAATCAATCCTAAAGCATTGCGTTTCTTAATTGACTGTCAATCTTATCTAGAGTAGTTTCTAGAGTTGCTTTTCCATCATAGTAATCCTGGATGTTTGCCATAACAGCTGCATCAGCATCATATGTGAACAAACCAACGTTTACCATAGGAATCTGTGTTGACCACTGACCCATAGTTTCAAAAATAGGTTTATTTGAGAAGAATTCATTGTTTGCAGAATAAGCAGAACCAGTGATAGCTTCTTTATATGATCCTACAGCACCTTGGTTGACTAGGATTGTCTGATAGAAGTCTGCATCTGAAGCAAATGTTTCCTGCAAGAACTTGATAGCTTCGTTTTTCTGTTTGCCGTTCTCCAATACACACCATGATGAACCACCAAGGTTAGATGCATTTACAGAACCAGAAACATCTAGACGAGGAACTGGAGCTACATCCCAAAGACCTGCTTGATCTTCAGCTTGACGAATGGAACCCATGATCCAAACACCAGATGTGATTGTAGGAACATCACCAGTGTTGATTGCGCTTACCCATTCTGTCCAACCACTTGTAGGTTTACGGAATGATTCGTTGTACATTCTTTTGTAAATTTTAATTGCTTGAGCTAGAGCTTCATTGTTTTTAACATCTACGTTACCGTCTTTGTCAAAATACCATTTACCTGAAGACTGAAGCATCATTCTGAAGAAACCACCATCAGATGGATCACCAGCTAAGAAGAACTTACCAGTTTTAGCTGTATATTTTTCACCTAAATCACAGAATTCATCCCATGTGATGTTCTCTAAATCAGCTGCAGTTATACCTGCTTCTTTCAACATATCAGTTCTGTAGAATAGACCAGCTACACCAGAATCGAATGGGAATGAATATTGGCCACCATCAAATGTACCAATAGATGTTTTGTAAGATGAGAAATCATCAAAGTTGAAATCATCTGATAGATCTACAAATGAACCAGGATAATATGTTACATATTTCTGTACATTATAATCTTCTACCAAACAGATATCTGGTAAACCATCTTTTGTGCCAGAAGCCAAAATTGTTTGAATCTTCTGTTCAACATCAGCCTTAGCCATTTCAACAATGTTGAAAGTTACTTCAGGATGTGCTTCTGTGTAACGTCTTCCAGCCTCTTCCATAACAGGAATGTTAAATGCAGGGTCCCAACACCAAACTGTGATAGTTTTTGGTCCATTATCGTCAGCTGCAGGAGCTGCCTCTTTTGCACCATTAGCAAAAATAGGAGCAACTGTTAAAATTGCTGCTACCATAATAATTAGTAATTTTTTCATAAAAATTTAATCTCCTTTTTTAGATTACTTTTGTTTATAATTTATGTTAGGACAGTAAATTCTATATGTCAAGTAAAAGTTTAGTAAACTTTTACTTGTAAGTTGTATATAATCTGATATAATTTACTTATGTAGAGTAATGTTGATAATAAATCAATATTATTATATTTTATAAAGCAAAGACGAAGAGGAAGAATGAAATTATGGCAACAATTAATGATATTGCAAAAGTAGCAGGTGTATCACCCGGAACAGTATCCAGGGTTCTCAACCATGACAACACATTAAGCGTTGCTATAGAAACAAAACTTCGAATAATCTCTATTGCAGAGGAATTGGATTATATTCCACCAAAAGAAAGACAGAGAAGAAAGATGAAGATCACACCACGTTACAATGTAGCAATAGTGGACTGGTATGAATCAGCAGCTCTTGCAGAAGATCCTTATTATCTTCATCTTATGATAACAATAGAGAAGTATCTCACCAAACACCACATCAATTCTTTCAAATTGGTTGATATGGATGGAGAATACATCACAACAGTTGATACTCAACCTGATGGTATAATTGCCATTGGTAGATTCAAAGAGGAGCAGATTGCTCAACTTGCATCAATAAACAAGAACATAATTTTCATCGATTCCTGTCCTGATGCTGCAACATATGATTCTATCTTGATAAATACTAAATTAGGTACAACTCAAGCTCTGGATTACTTGCTCTCTTTAGGTCATAAAGATATTGCCTTCATTGGTGGTAAGGTCATAACTGAAATTGGAATGCAATTTGCTCCAGATGAAATTGATATGAGAAAGAAAACTTATGTTGACTACATGCAAGATAAAGGTCTCTACAATGAGGAGCGCCTGTTTGTTGGTAAGAAACTGTCCTATCAAGAAGGGATAAGGTTGTGCAACATGATGTTGAAATCAGAAAAACTACCAACTGCAGTTTTCTGTGCAAATGATACAGTTGCAACCGCTGTTATGACTCGCTTGAAAGAGAAAGGTTTTTCAATTCCTGAAGATATCTCAGTTGTTGGATTCAATGATATCTCAACGGCCAAATATCTAAATCCACCATTAACAACTGTTAAGATACCTCTTCTAGCAATTGCTCAGTCCTGTGTTGATATGCTTAAAAATCAGATTGAAAGATCCATTTCATTCCCAAGAATGATGTACATTCCAACCTCCATGATTATAAGAGATAGTGTTAAGAATTTGAATGAGAAAGAAATAAGCTCCCCTGGTGTATAACTTAGAAGAGCTCATAAATATTCAATTCAAACAATCTGAATCAACTTTTTCATTTAGAAATGATATTTGATTCCTGTTGATAGTTGCAGATCATTAATATCACTGTTGTTTGAATTATTTTTAGGATTCACAACATGAACGAAATCAAGCTGCCCATATACTTTTGTATTTGATTGCAGTTGATAACTTCCATTTACACCAGCCACCAGTATTCTTGATACAGCATTCTTTGTTTATATCTAGAAAAAGAAATCACTGATAACTTTGT
>JBFHKM010000016.1:0-34800 GCA_041595335.1 Sphaerochaetaceae bacterium | reverse complement strand
TCTATCATACATAAATCTTTTGAGCTCAAGATTGTTGTGAAACCATCTTGCTCACTGATAGTGTAGTACTCACCAGGTCTTTCACTTTCTTCAAGTGCAAGAGATTCTGATTTGAGTACCTGTTCAAGTTTATCATTGGCCATCAAGCGATAATTCCATCTGCAGGAGTTAGCACATTGGCCTTGGTTTCCTGAACGATTTGAAAAATATGCTGATAGCAAACAACGACCAGAATATGACATGCACATTGCACCATGTACAAATGCTTCAATATCCATATCTGGAGCTGCCTGTTTTATCTTTTTGATATCCTCTATAGATGCCTCACGACCAAGAATAACTCTATCAAAACCAATTCTTTGGTACATCTTAACTGCTGAAGAATTCAAGCAGCTTGATTGAGTTGAGAGGTGGACATGAGCATCCGGCATAGCATTCTTGATAACATCAAAAGCACCAATATCAGATACAATAAAAGCATCAAATGGCCAAGATTTTATATCTTGCATCTGTCTCTGTAATTTCTCTATTTGATCTTCATGAAAAAGGATATTGATTGCACAGTATAATTTCTTACCTGTTTCTTTCTTTATCTTTATCAGTTCTTCTTTTTGATTGAAATCAATATTTCTTGCATTAGCTCTTAAGGAATATTCAGGTAGTCCCATGTATGCAGCATCTGCACCATATGCAAATGCTGTTTTTAATTTTCTAAGATCTCCTGCTGGGCTTAATAGCTCAACCATTGAGTGCCTCCTTGACGGCAGTAGAAACAGCAGCAGTAATAACTTCTAACTGTTCATGTTTTCTTTTCTCATCTTTTTCTACAACGGGTCTAACTGATTTTTCATCATCAGGGAAAACAAGTTTAAGTACTTCAGATACATCTTCTACAGTGTGGAATTCAATACCTTTTGTTACTGTGCTATCAAGCTTATCAAGATCTCTCTTATTTTCTTTTGGAATAATAATCATAGTATTCTTGTTTCTTTGAGCAGCAAGTACTTTCTCTTTTAATCCACCAATAGGCATTACTTTACCCATCAATGTTATCTCGCCTGTCATTGCAGTGTTCGCTTTCATTACTTGATTTGTAATTAAGGAGAATAGAGCAGTTGTCATGGTAACACCAGCACTTGGACCATCCTTCTTAATAGCACCTTCTGGTACATGTAAGTGAACATCATGAGTGTCAAACCAATTATAATCAATTCTTAATTCATTGCAATGACATTTTAGGTATGTATAAGCAATATTTACACTTTCTTGCATAACTTCACCAAGTTGACCTGTAAGTTTTAATTTACCTGTACCCTTTGAAGCCTGTGATTCAATAGCTAAAGTATCACCACCCATGGAAGTCCAAGCAAGTCCGACAGCCATACCTGGTTTGTTTGCAACTATCTTTGTCTCTTCTGTGAAATATGGAATACCAAGGAATTCGTTTAGCATCTCATTGTTAATTTTAACAGGTTTTTCAATTGTTTCGTCTTCCAGTATCTTAACTGCAACTTTTCTTTCAATCTTTTTGATATTCTTTTCAAAATTTCTTACACCAGCTTCTCTTGAGTACTCTTCAGCAATTTTCTTAAGAATTGTAGGTGTGAACTTTATATCATTTTTAGTGAGACCATTTGCCTTAAGAGATTTTGGTACAAGATATTTCTTACCAATCTGTACTTTCTCATCAGATGTATATCCACCAACTTCAATCAATTCCATTCTATCTAGAAGAGGTTCAGGAATACCACCAACTGAGTTTGCAGTAGCAATGAACAATACATGAGAGAGGTCGAAAGGAAGATCTAAGTAATTATCTCTGAAATTGGTATTCTGTTCTGGATCTAAAACTTCAAGAAGAGCTGATGCAGGATCACCTTGGTATGATTGACCCATTTTATCAATTTCATCAATCATGAATAGAGGATCGTTTGTTTTACATACCTGAAGACCTTTTACAATCTTACCAGGAATAGCACCAACATAAGTTCTTCTGTGACCTTTGATCTCACTTTCATCCTTCATACCACCAACACTGAATCTGAAATATTCTTTCTTCAATGCAGCAGCTACAGATTTACCAATACTTGTCTTACCAACACCAGGAGCACCAACCAAACAAATGATTGCACCCTTGTCGCTGTCTGCTAACTCGCGTACAGCCAAGAATTCTAGAATTCTATCTTTAACATCTTTCATGCCATAGTGGTCTCTGTTTAAAACCTTTCTTGCACTTGTGATTGAATAATCTCTTTTTTTAGAAGGAGCCCAAGGTAGTTTGACAATATTATCAAGATAGCTTCTTGAAATATTGAACTCAGGACTTGCCATTTCAATGGAAGCAAGTTTGTTCATCTCATCAACAACTTTTTCCTGTACTTCTTTAGGGAAAAATTTGAAAATCTCTTTTATTTGGGATCTTAATTTATCAATGACCTGTTTTCTTGGATCAGTTGTTGTTCCAAGTTCATTCTGAATGGTTTTAAGTTCCTGTCTCAAGAAATAATCTCTTTGATTCTTCTCAACTTTCTTATTAACTTTATTTAGAATTGATTTTTGAATTTTTGAAATCTCTTGTTCATTCTTTATGAAAACCAAAAGTTTCTCAATTCTCTCTCTTACGTCCAGACATTCTAAAAGCTCCTGCTGTTCTGTACCTTCCATTTCAAGAGAAGATGCCAAGAAATCAGATAGCTTACCTGGGTCTTGGATGTTAACCATGTTCAATTTAAGCTGCTCTGATAGCATTGGATCGCTCTCACTTAAATTCTTTACTTCAAAGTAAAGCTGACGTGTCCATGGAGTTAGGTCTTCTACTTCATAAGGTTTGTCATCGACGTAAGAAATTTCTGCTATTGTAAATTCGCCACTCTCAAGATATTTATCAACAGTGAATCTTTTTACTGTTGAAATAAATAGGTGTATACCACCATCAGGTAGTTTTATTTTTTTTACAATTTTAGCAACTGTACCTGTTTTATACAGGTTCTCTTCGTTATATGTAGCATCTTCGTCTATAGTCTTACTTAAAATCAATCCGATGTTTCCACCATGTTTGATTGCTTGGTCTACTATTTTTTTATCTTGGTCATCTGTAAACATCAAATGTGTCAGTAAACCTGGAAAAACAGGGTTGGGACCAACAGGTAAAATGAATAGGTTTGTAGGTAATATTTGCTCTGGGATTATTAGATCTTTTTCGCTCATGTATTTTCCTCCGAAATTCTTTATGTTAAAAATAATAAATTATTGGGCAATAGCATAGTATATTTATCCATTTTCTTTGGATTTAATGATTTTTTTTTATCATATACAATACTATTTCTATATAAATCTACTAGGATTAATATCCTATAGTAAATTTGTAATATAATTAAGAGCTATTTTTTAAATAAATCAAAATTAAATAAAAGCAATAATTTAGTATTAATTGAAAATTTTAACATCACAATTAATGTAACATATTGTATCATAAATTTTACGAAAATTTTAAAATATAACAAAGAATTTTTAATTTTGAAATTTTGATATAATTTAAATTCTTGTCTTGAAAGGATATAAAATTATTTATAAAATTAATAAATAAAGTGTTGCAATTTGTTGCATTTGTGTTATTATAGTTAGGTATTACCCATGGAGGTGGTGTTAAATGGACAGTAAATTAATAGTAATAGCAATCGGTGGAAATTCTCTTATAGATGACCCAAAACATGTAACAGTAGAAGCTCAATATGAAGCAGCAAGAAAAACTGCAGCACATATTGCAAAGTTAGTAAAAGATGGACATAGAGTCGTAATAGCTCATGGTAATGGACCACAAGTTGGATTCATTCTTCTAAGAGCTGAATACTCAAAGCATATTTTACATTCAGTACCTCTAGATTCTTGTGTTGCAGATACTCAAGGGGCAATTGGTTACCAATTACAGATGGCTTTAGATAATGAATTCCACAAAGCAGGAATTACAAATAAAGTAGCAACAGTTGTAACTCAGGTAGAAGTTGAAAATGACGATCCTTCTTTCCATAACCCTACAAAACCTATTGGTTCTTTCATGACAGAAGAAGATGCCAAAGAAAGAATGGACAAAGAAGGCTGGAGCTGTAAAGAAGATTCAGGTAGAGGTTGGAGACGTGTTGTTGCTTCACCAAAACCAAAAGCTATTGTTGAATTAGATACTATTAAAACATTAGGTGATAACGGTTTGACTGTTATTGCAGCAGGTGGTGGTGGTATTCCAGTAGTAAGAGATGAAAATGGTATGTTATCAGGTCGTGAAGCAGTTATAGATAAAGATTTAGCAGCTGCATTGATGGCTAAACAATTAGGTGCAGATTTGTTTGTTATTTCAACAGCAGTAGAAAAAGTTTGTCTCAATTTTGGTAAACCTAATCAGAAAAATTTAGATACTATCACAACTGCAGAAGCTAAAGAATATATCGAACAAGGTCACTTTGCACCAGGTTCAATGCTTCCAAAAGTTCAAGCTGTAGTTGATTATGTAGAGACAACTGGTAACATGGGTTTGATCACAGATCCAGCTCACCTTTATGAAGCTCTTCACGGAGATAAAGGTACTAAAATCGTAAAATAGTTTGATCTATTGATAATTAATTATTTTTAAAATCGTTTGCTTTCGAGCAGGCGATTTTTTTTGCTTCAAGTGAGATGATTGATAAATTCAATAATATAAACAAACAAGAACTGTTGAACTTTTATATACAATTATGTGCAAAAAAGCCGTGCTAAGAAGGTTGTAACTAAATAATATATAGCTTTACAAAGTTTGTTTATGTGGTATACTTTTATTTGATAGTACTACTATCATCTATGTTGAAAACATTTATTTTAGGGACAAATAACAAGTGAAACTGATTAAATCTGCATATCAATTATGCTGATTTTACAAAAAGGAAGGTTTGAATTGGAAACAAAAGAGTTGAAATTAAAGAATGGATATGTGATGCATTACCACTATTGGAAGAGCGCAGAACCTGAAAAAGCAATCATGCATATCAACCATGGAATGGCAGAGCACAGTGCCCGTTATGATGGATTTGCTTTATATCTGAACAAACTTGGAATCAGTGTATATGCTCAAGACCATCTAGGTCATGGCCTTTCAGAAGACCAAGGACCTCTAGGATTTTTTGCTGAGACCGATGGCTGGGATAAAGTTGTTAAACAATCAATTGAGTTCTCTCAATTCATAAAAGAAGAGAATAAAGACAGACCACTGATCCTATTTGGACACTCAATGGGCTCCTTTATTGCTCGTTGTATGATAGAGAGAGTTTCATCTCTTTATTGCTGTGCAGTAATTATGGGTACAGCATGTTCTAATGGACTGTTTGGAAAAATTGGTCGTAATATTGCAGAAAAAAGCATAAAGAAAAATGGTCCCAAATTCATTGATAAGCATCTAGATGACCTGTCTTTTGGTTCTTACAACAAACATTTCGATAAGAATGGATCATCACATCAATGGTTATCACGAGATGAAGAACAAGTCAAAAAGTATGAAGACGACAGATGGTGTGGATTTGTTTGCACAAATAGTTTTTATCGAGATGCAATAGACTTAATTGAAGAAGCAAATGATAAAAGTAAAGTAAATGAAATAGAGAAGAAACTTCCAATCCTTTTGATAAGTGGAACAGCTGATCCAGTAGGAAAATACGGAAAGGGTGTGAAGAAAGTAGAAAAACTGTACAGAAGCTGTCAGATTCAAGATGTGACCTCAATCCTTGTTCCTGATGCCAGACATGAATTGCTGAATGAAACCAATAAAGATGAGAACATGAAAACAATATCCGATTGGATTTTTAAAAAGCTTTAATAATAAGTGTTAAAATTATAGACATCATCAGATCTTACCTGATGGTGTTTTTTTGCTCTATAAAATCCGTATGAAGCTGAAGAGAGCACACATGAGATGTAGAGTAGAAATAGAATGGGTTAAAACGAAAATGTAGAACAGTCCTAATATAACAAGCATTCTTTTACATTCAATAAGAGTTCTGTAAAATCAGCAAGTGATTTAGCTCACATATCTCTCTATCAAACTTGTTTACATAAAATTCTTAATTAAAAGCATAATAGCAACATAATAAACAGATATCAAAATGATGATTTTGAATAAAATTTCTGGCATCACCTTAATCAATTTTGTAGCTACAAATATACCAACAAGAGCTCCTGGAATCATAGCAGCAGCTAACAGAAGAGTTTGTGCATTTATGGTCCTCCAAAGGAATGCAATAACAATAAGTTTGAGGGCATTTACAAAAAAGAAGAAAGCAGAACTTGAACCAATGAATTCCTGCCTGGTCTTTGTTTCTCTGAAGAAATACATGTTGGTGATTGCAGCAGCTGAATTACTGATTGAAGATATACCAGTGATGAATCCCAGAACAGTCTTCACAGCAGGGGAAAGTGGCCTCTTTATTTCATTCAGCTGTTCATCAGTTTTTTTGCTGTTTTTATATTGTGAAACACTCATCATAACGGCCATCATCAGAATAAATAGAGCCAAAATAACTGTAAAATTGGAATCATCAAGATTCTTGGATAAAAAACCTGCTAAAATGATACCAATTATTACATATGGCAGAAAACTAAAAACAGCTTTTTTATTGACATCTTTTCTATATATATAGATTGGAATTATATCACCTATGAACATTATTGGAGCCAATATTGATAGCATATCCTTTGAAGGAACTATCTTTGTTAGAAAATACATACAAACAACTAAAAGAAGCTTCAAGCCTCCTTTATCAAGTCCGAGACAGAAAGATGCTATAAACAGTATTATAAAATTCTGTTTTATTATTTCTAAAGCCATTAAAACCTACTTTTTAGTTCTGAAGAACATACCTTGGATTATAAAATAAATATAAATTGGAATCATTATATTTAAATTATTTTGGAAGAGAGTGCTATTGAATACAAGTTTCAAAACAAACAATACAAATATACTATGTGAATACCATCTAGAGACGCGCTCATATTGAGCCAACCTTCTCATTGGTTCCTTTTTCTTTTTCAATGTTCGAATTGCAAGTATGAGAAGAGCAATTGAACTTATTGGATTTAAAAATACAAGATTTTCATTGTACCATGCAGCATCTATGCTGCTGAAGAAACTTAAATAGAAAACTACCAAAGAAACTACAGTTAGAAATAGCATTATTATTGTATTGTAAATCCCATAAATTCTTGAGTTACGTAACTGCTTTCTATGTTTGAAGTACAGACCTATTAAGGATAAAATAAGAGCAGTGATAGAGTACATCAGAACATGATTGTTTATATCATCAGATTCTATATAACCAGGATCAACGGTATTTTCATACAGATATGATTTATTGTTTCCAAATTTCTGATACTCAATGATGCTCTTCTCCATTTCTGAAGGAAGATACATATCATCCCATCTGGTACCGACTCTATCTGCGGCTTCTCCTTGAATTGCATTCAAACACCAAAAGATAATTGGAGATCTTGAAAGAGATTTATTTGATAGCTCTCTAAAAGTTCCCACGCTGGCAGTATTCTGAGCCCATTGTTTAAAATCATCATCTGTAACCCAATTCAATATATCTCTAATACGTGTGGCACAGTTATCTTTATAAAAATTATAGAGATATGTCCTGTTCTTATTTTGACTGTTGTAATGAAGAAAGTTGATAATTGAAGCTTTTTGAGTATCTGTTAAATCTAGAGTTAATTTTTGAACAGTTCTCTCTTGGTTTTCAGAAACACCAAGATTTTGATTTAAGTAAGAAACCATCAGAACATAGTACATCTTACCTTGAATGAAATTCTTGTAGAAATTTTCGCTTTCAAATGAGAAAACTCCATAGTCATAAACAAGAGATTCTTCTGGAGTTTCAAGCAATAAAGAACTGTGGCCAAACCAACTATAGATCTCATCACCAGAGGCTTTGGTCAAAACAGAAATTGATGAATTATCTAAATATTCTTTATCTTCTGATGAAAGATTGCCGACTTGAGGAAAAACCTTGAGCTGGTCTTCACTTTCAAATGGGTCAGTTAGGCTTATATTCATCAAGCTAATGGAAAAAGAAGGTAATATAAATATAAATAGCAATGCAATGAGCATTATAAATGTTTTTCGATTCTTCATAACTGTTTTGTAGATTACCACATAAAAGGGTAAGTTACTACAAAGAAATTTTAAAACGTTGAATTTTATTGACTATAGAGAGCAGATGCTTTACTTTTTATAATCAGGAGAAACGATGAATCGTAATGTAAATGTTCAAGCAATAGTTTTAAAAGCACGTAAAGATGGAGATAGCAACAGAAATCTAACTTTATTGAGTGTGGATGAAGGTATTATAGAAATAAGAGCATTCAGAAGCAGAACCTCGAAGTCGGCTCCTAAGGCATATCAATTCCAAGAAGGAATGTTTTTTCTTTATTACAATCCTGTGAACAAACAGTATTCTTTAAAAGATGTTCAATTAATCAGTCCTCATGATGGTATAAAACAAGATTATGAGGCTATAATAAGTGCATCGATTATGGTGGAGTTCACAATTAGAACCGCAAATGATGATATGGCCAATACATATCAGCTCTTAGCGCGTGCATTGGACTTCCTTGATGATTCATCTTTTGAAAAAGATGTGGTTGTAATACAGTTCTTACTTAGATTGATAAAAGAACATGGACTTATTGAAGATTTTAAAAAATGTCCAGTCTGTGGAAGTATATACAAGGAAAAAGATATATTGAATTTTTCTCAAGAGTTGAACGTTGCATGTTGTTCAAATTGTGAAAAAATTCCAACATTAATTTTGAGACCAAAAGCAAGATTGTATCTTTCTTATACGTTGGGTATGAGTTTTGAAGATGCTTTGGCTGTAAAATTAAATGAAAGTACAAGAATCAGGATCAAAAATTATATGATTACATGGGCAACTTGCATAATGAATCGTCCATTTAATTCTCTTGGTTCAGCTATTAATTAGTATAATAAAAAATTGAAGGAAATATATGAATTGGATAAAAAAGAAAGTAGAGCCCGATGAGGTGTTGAAACTTCATCGACGATACAAAATGGACATGCTGACATGTTCAATTTTAGCACGCCGTGGAATAGTGAAACGAGATGAGGTAAAATATTATCTAGAGAGTGAATTGCTGTATCTACACAGTCCTTTTGAGTTTGAGGATATGGAAGAGGTTGTTGAAAGAATAAAAGAGGCAGAGAGTCAAGGCGAAAAAGTTAGAATTTTTGGAGATAGGGATGTTGATGGTATAACAAGTACTGTCCTTCTTAAAACTGAATTAGAAGAACGTGGAATTGATTGTTCTTATACTGTCCCTGATGGTGAAGATCCTTATGGAATGACCATTGAAAAAGTTCACAAAGCACATGAAGAAGGAATAACTTTATTCATAACTGTAGATTGTGGTATCAGTGAGATAGCTGAAATAAATGAAGCCAACAAACTTGGAATTGACACCATAATTTTAGATCACCATCTAAGTGGAGTTGAAATACCAGATGCCTATGCAATTGTTGATCCTAAAAAAGAAGGAACCAGCTATCCATTTCCTCATCTAGCAGGGTGTGGTGTTGTTGCAAAAACAATATGGGCATTGAGATTCAGTGAGACTGAATTATATAATCAAGAATTCATTTTGCTTCATTCTCAACCAGGAAATGATACAATAATAATACAGGCAGCTAAAATGCGTAATTTTATGGTGACTGATAGGAAAATTGAAGAATTGAACCCAGGTTTGGTAAAAGCTTCTCAATCGAAAATTCTTGAATTCTTGGATTGTGGTTTACCTATTTTGGTTCTAGATAAGCAGATAGAAGCAACACAGCTCTCAAGAGCTTTTGGTAAAGCTGTTGATATTGGTGTAAATGATCTGCGTGAGAATTTTGATAGAACAATTCCTGCTATAAAAGGAAAGAGTCTCTTCTCTTTAGCAAGTATCTCCCATACGGGTAGATACAGCCTTTTTGAAAAAGATGAACTTGATGTTCTGATTGGAATGTTTAACTCTGTATTTTTAAAAAATCATCCTTCTCTTTCAACAGACTATGATAAGATTCTTGATTTAGTTGCAATTGGAACTGTGGCAGATTTGATGCCTATGGTTGATGAGAATAGAATTCTTTTAAAGCGTGGTCTTAAAACCTTATCTACAAATCCAAGAAGCAGTTTATTGCCATTGCTGAGTTCCAATAACTTATTGGGAAAGAACATAACAACAACCAATATTGGATGGAATATTTCACCTCTTTTGAATTCTGCAGGAAGACTTGGTCAACCCAAAGTTGCCATAGATATGCTTCTTGCCAAAGATACAGAGGATATTGAAGAAAAATCTGCAGTTCTATTGGGATTCAATAAAACAAGAAAAAAAATGGGAACAGATGCTTGGTCTAAAATGCAAGCAGAAGCTAAAACTTCTTACGAAAAGTTTGGAACTAAGATGGTTCTTGTCTATAAAGCAGATGTGTATCGTGGAATAACAGGGCTTATGGCTTCTAGATTGTTGGCTCAATTCAAAGCTCCTGCGATGGTAATATCTTCATCAGATGATAGCGATGTTTTGACAGGTAGTATGAGATCTCAAAAAGGTTTTGACATCCTGCCTTTCTTTGAAAAGTTTACAGATACTTTTGAAACATTTGGCGGTCATTCAAATGCCGGTGGATTTTCTATAAAAAGAGAGAACATTCCAACCCTTATTTCACAGATGGAAAATGCACTTGATTTTATGGATTGTGTTGAAGAAGTTGAAGAATGTGTTGATATCGACTGTACAATTCCTGAAGAATATATGAATCCTAATTTGATTAAAATCTGTGAGAGATTTGAGCCTTATGGACAAGGCAACAGTCCTATTGTTTTTCAGATCCAAGGTGCAACTGTAATTGATTACCAATTTATCAATGGAGGAAAGAGCGGTTCACGAAATGTTCGACTCACTCTGAATTACGGAACTTATTCCTGGCCTTGCATTTATTGGAATGGGGGAGACCAAGTTGGAAAAACATTTGATAAGGACACCGTGGTAGATTGTGTATTCAGATTGGGTAGAAATTACTATAATAATCAGGATATTTTGCAGCTTACCATACTTGATATCAAACAAAGTGGAATAAACTAATATTTATTGCTAAAAGGTATTGTAATAAGTAAGAAATTTCAATATATTAACCACGGTAACTACAAAACGTGGTTAACAAATTAATAAAAAATTTTTTCCAATGTCTTTAATGGAAAGGAGGTGATTTTGTATGGCATATATTAAAGTTGACGATAACGAACCTTTAGAAAAATCTATCAAACGTTTCAAACGTATGGTTGAAAAAGAAGGTATCATTCGAGAATTCAAGAAAAGAGAATATTTCGAAAAGCCATCCACCATTCTTAACAGAAAGAAAAAGGCAGATGCTCGTAAGCAGATGAAGAAAGCTAGAAAGCTTCACGCTTCAAAATCTTACTAAGATATCCAACCGTCGATTATTCGGCGGTTTTTTTTTAATTCCCTCTATTATTTATGTTCTTAAATAATATATGTATAAATTAAATAACTTTATATTACGTATAATATAAATATAATAAAAAAAAATTTGACAAATTCGCAAATTCCGTTTATTCTAATTTTATAAAATAATTTCAATGAAATTATAAATATTCAAAAAAACGAGGTTTTGTATGTTAATTCTTATTTCAGATGCATTCGATGCTTCATTAGCCGGCAAGTTGTCAGCTTTTGGTGAAGTAACGGATGATAAATCCAAATTAAGCGAAGCTAATGTTGTTTTAGTTCGTAGTAAAACTAAATGTACTAAAGAGTACATCGATAGTGCTCCAAACTTAAAATTAATCATTCGTGGTGGAGTAGGTATCGATAATATCGATAAAGAGTATGCTGAATCCAAAGGCATTGTTGTTAGAAATACTCCAAAAGCATCATCTGTTGCAGTAGCAGAACTTGCTATGGCTTTAATGATTGCATCACCTGCACACTTAATTGATTACCATAATGGTATGAAAGAAGGTAAATGGTTGAAGAAAGAATTAAAGAGAACAGAATTATATGGTAAAACATTGTGCTTGATTGGAATTGGTCATATTGCTCAAGAAGTTGCTACAAGAGCTGCTGCATTTGGAATGAAAATTGTAGCATATGATAAATTTGTTAAATCATCAGATAAAGCACAATTAATTGAAAAATTAGAAGATGCTGTTGCAGATGCTGATTATATTTCAATTCATACACCGTTAACACCAGAAACAAAAGGTATGGTTAATGCAGCATTGATCTCAAATTGTAAAAAGACTCCTGTCATTATCAATACATGTCGTGGTTTGGTAGTTGATGCTGATGATATGGTAAAACTACTTGATGAAGGAAAAGTTGCTCTTTATTGTGCTGATGTTTATCCAAACGATCCACCAACACCAGACTATCCAATTTTAAAATGTGATAAAGTTATCTTGACTCCACATGTTGGTGCAAATACTACAGAGAATCTTCTTCGTATCGGCGATGAAGCATTTGGTATTATTGATGAATTAAAAGGAGATTTATAAAATGAGCGATCGTAAATTAAACTTTTTTGCAGGTCCATCAGTTCTTCCTGTTGAAGTTCTAGATGAAATGCAGTCTCAGATAAAAGATTACCAAGGAAATGGCCAGTCAATGATTGAAACAAGTCATCGTGGCGCAATGTTTGAAGGTATGTACAACAAATGTTTATCTTCAATGAGAGAATTACTTGGAATCAGCAGTGACTATGATGTTTATTTCCTAGGTGGTGGTGCTACATTACAGTTTGCAATGATCCCTATGAACTTCCTAAAACCAGGAACACACGCTGATTATATTAAAAGTGGTACATGGGCTAACAAAGCTGGTAAAGATGCTGAAGTTTTCGGTGATGTAAAATACTATTTTGATGGAACAGATTCTAAGTTCACAACTTTACCTGATCCTAAAACAGTACATGCATCAAAAAATTCTTCATACCTCTATCTTTGTTCTAATGAAACAATTGGTGGTATTGAATGGCAGGACTTCCCAAAAAGAGAAGATACTCCAATTATTGCTGACATGTCTTCTGACTTCCTATCACGTCCTGTTGATGTTAATAACTTTGACATGATTTATGGTGGAGTTCAAAAGAATTTAGGACCAGCTGGTGCTACTGTCATCATCATGAAGAAAGATATGCTAAAGAGAGCAAACTCTCCTTTACCAAATTACTTGAACTATTCAAATCATGCTTCAAAAGATGGTTTGTTCAATACTCCTCCAGTATTCTCTATTTGGGGTGTACAACTTGTTCTTGAGTGGATCAAAAAGAATGGTGGAGCTCAAGGTATGAAAGAAAGAGCTACATTGAAGAGTAAGATGGTATATGATGTTTTAGATAGTTCTGATTTCTGGAAATCTCCAGTTGATAGCAGATACAGATCTAAAATGAATGTAGTTTTCCGTCTTCCTAGTGAAGATCTTGAGAAAAAGTTCTTAACAGAAGCTGCACAAAATGATATGTTAGGATTGAAAGGTCACAGAAGTGTTGGTGGCTTAAGAGCTAGTATTTATAATTCTTGTCCTGTAGAAGATGTTAAAACTCTTACAGAATTCATGAAAGAATTTGAAAGGAAAAATGGCTAATTATGATAAATAAAGTGGACGATACAAACAAAGAAATCATTAGAGAATTAATAGATGGACGTAAGCCTTTTAGCGCAATCGCTGAAAAACAAGGTATTACTGAAAACACTGTTAGATCAAGGGTTAACAAACTCATTGATGAAGGAATACTATCTGTAACAGGTTTGGTTGATCCTGAGTTAATTCCTGGGCTCCAAGTAGTAATGATGGGCGTAAAATTAAATACATTAGATTTAGATACTAAAGCTATAGAATTTTCAAAATTGCGTGGTGTTGTTAATGTTGCTGTAGTGACCGGTCGTTATGATATTATGGTTCAACTTATATTGAATGAAGAAGATGGTATAACTCTTCTTGATTTCTTTAAGAATGAACTAGAAAAAGTAGATCAGGTTGCAGATGTAGAGACGTTTATCGTTTACCAATCTCATAATTTAAAAGTACCTTACGTACTATAATTTGCTATTAATCTAGATATGGGCTCAGCTTTGGCTGGGCCTTATTTTTAGTTTTGATGATATTCAAAATAATATCACAGAAATGATAAAATACATTTTATACGGTAAAAAAAGAATTAATAGAAATTGTGTATTTATTGTCGAACGACAATATAGAAACTGATTGTTAGATAGGAATCATGAGATTCAAATAAATATAACAGTGCCTATAAATTAGGGAACTTTTAAAAACCAAAAATCAATACATGATATCATACATTTAGCTAATATTATATCTGTTATAACTATAAAATAGGCATTAATTAAATGTTTTATAACAGAAAAAATCCTACTTGTTAAATTTAAAAGTGAAAAAACCTAGTGGCACATTGAATATTTTGTGGTATACTAATCTAACTAAATAATAAATATGGAGTAATTTTCATGGCAAATTTACAGACAAATTATATGGGTTTAACTTTAAAAAATCCAATAATTGCTTCAAGTAGCCCACTTACATCAAACCTAGACAGTTTAAAAAGATTAGAAGATGCAGGTGCTGGAGCTGTTGTAATTAAATCAATATTTCAAGAACAAGTTGATAAAGAAGCTGATATGACAATGGAGATGAACGAAGCATTTCTAACTCATGCTGATGCTTACGGATTCTTGAAAGGTGCAAGCGAAGATCATTTGATTGATGCTTATCTAACTCTAATTGAAGACGCAAAAAAAAGCTTGGATATTCCTGTTATTGCTTCTTTAAACGGAAGTGGTAAAGGTGATTGGATCAAAGAATATGCACCTCGTTTCAAAGTAGTTGGAGCAGATGCAATTGAAATTAACCACTATGAAATTGGCTCTAGTAGAAAAATTGATAGTAGAACAATTGAAAAAAGATATATTAACTTTGCAAAAATAGCACGTAAAGAAATAGACTTACCACTGTCTTTAAAAATTGGTTCAAACTTTTCATCTCCAAGTTGGATGATGCATTACTTCGATGATTTGGGAATTGACTCTCTCGTATTGTTCAATAAATTTTATAATCCTGATATTGATATTGAAAAAATTGCTATCAAACCAGGAATTCCTATGTCCAGCCCATCAGAATATTACAATACATTGAGATGGATAGGTCTTATGAGTGAAGAATTAAATTGTGATTTATGTGCCAACACTGGTATTTATGACAGCGCAACAATAATTAAGATGTTATTAGCTGGTGCTAGCAGTGTGGAATTATGTTCTGTCTTGATGAAAAACGGTGTAGATGTTATAAACAAATTTACATCTGAAATATCAGAATGGATGGATAAAAAAGAATTTAACACAATTGCTGACTTTAAAGGTCAACTTGCTCAAGAAAGAATGAGTGATCCAACTAAATGGGAAAGAACTCAGTATGTTAAATCTTTACATATCAAAGGAAATTAATTAATGAATTTAGAAGAATATGCAGATATTGCGCCCTTAGAAGGCGAAAATGCACAAGAAGCAGTAAGATATTTAACAAAGAACCCTCAATTGATGGCAAATCTTGTAGGAATCATTCTTGATTCTAAAGACCCTGACTATATGAGCAATGTTAAAAGAATTACCAGAGAGATAATTGAAAAACTTCAATCAGTTAAGAATTATGATGATTTCCAGAAATTAATCACCGTAGGTTATTTGATTCCTTCAATAATTGATAGAAGTATTGATAAATTTACCTTTTCTGGTCAGGAAAATATTACTGATAATAATGCCTATCTATATTTTTCTAATCACCGTGATATTGTTTTGGATTGTGCTTTATTAGATTATGCCCTTTTACAGAATGACAGACAATTATGTGAAATGGCATTTGGTGATAACCTAATGGCATCTAAAGCAGCAGAATATTTGTTTAGAATCAATGGTGGTATTGTTGTAAAGAGATCTTTACCAATACGTGAGAAATATCAAGAATCTATCAGATTGAGTAAATATTTTTGTGAGACCATTATACATAAGAATAAAAGTATATGGGTAGCTCAGAAAAGTGGACGTTCAAAAGATGGTATTGATGATACATCTTCTGCTATTATTAAAATGTTGTATTTATCTATGCGAAAGAGCAAGGTATCTTTCTCAGATTTGATGGCTCAGTTAAGAATTGTACCTGTATCTATTAGTTATGAGTATGATCCTTGTGATATCAATAAATCAAAAGAAGAGATATTTAAAGTTCTTAATAATGGTGAATATAGCAAGAAAAAATACGAAGATTTAATCAATCTTGTAAAAGGCTTGAGACAGTATAAGGGTAGAGTCAACGTTTCTTTTGGTAAACCTCTAACTGATAGAGTTTATAAAGACCACAAAGAAGTTGCTAGAGAAATAGACTATCAAATACATACTAACTATCATCTTTGGCCAACAAATTATTTTGCTTATGATTATTTAGAAAAAACGAATCGTTTTGAGAATGAATATAAGGATTTAGATAAAGATAAATTTTTAAAACGTTATTCTAGACTCGATGATAAGGTTAGATTGTATGCATTGAATGCATATGCCAACCCTGTCAGATCTTATCTCAGTGAAATTGAAAAATAAAATATTAATAATTTTTTTACTATTGATAACAATGATATTTATGTCTTCCTGTAAAAAGGAAGATGTAGATGTTGTATCAAATCAATACAATTTCTCTTTTGTCCAAGATTATTCTTTGACTAAAAATAAAACACTCAGCTATAAATTAGATTCTTCTAATTTCTCTGATTCTTCTGCTTCTGAATCTGCATTCTATCTATCTTATGGAGTCCTATTTGACGCAGATAATGTTGAAATCAATCAAATTGAGATTTCAAATCAACTGTACAATTGGACTTTCAAACCTGAAAAATTTGAGTTGAATGGTAATTCTTATTATGGAAGACGCTCTTTATTGATTCCAAATGAAAACATGATCAGCAATGAATATAATTGCAAGATCTATCTTCGAGACGGAACAGTTCTAACTGATAATATCAAAAAAAGCAGCAATCAAATCTTACCTCTAAAAGACGAACTTTCAATCAGTGGAAATTATATATTAATTGAATCCTCTGAAAATGAAAAAAAGCAAGAGCAGCTGAAAGATATCTTAGCTAGTATCAATGATACAGAAAATCAATCAACCAAAATATTGAATATTGATGATATGCAAAACGATGGTGATGCAAATTATGATATAAGACTTTATCAAGATGGAAAAGTTCTGTTAGATAGGCAGCTCAATCTTGATTTAGAGAGCAATATTGCTATATTCTCATCATCTTCTGTAAAAAACTGTGATACTATACTCCTCATTCGAAGAATCGATAATACCACAGTCAGTTGCAACAGATACAATATTGTTGAAGACTAAACCGTTCTTCCAACTGCCTTGTCTAGTTCATCTTTGTTGAATCTTATCAAGAATGTTCTTCCATGTGGACAACATGGCTCTTCCATCTTAAACACTTCTTCAATAATATAATTTGCAAGGTCTGTATCAATATCATCGCCCTGTCTTATTGCTGAATGACATGCAAGAATGGCAAACAGTCCAGTTTCAATTGCGACCATATCACCTGTATTTTTTGTGATGTAATCTACTATTTTTCCTTCAATATTTTTATATACAGTAGGAATGGAATGTATCTCCCAGAACATCTCATCAACTCTTCTTAACTCTATTCCCATATTTGCATATAGATCACTGTTGGATAGTAAATAATCATCTACATCTCTTTCGACTTCAAATGATAATGGGACAAGAAGTTTTTGAATTCCCTGGCGCTTCTTAATTTTATCAAATTGAATTCTTTCATGAGCTGCATGTTGATCAATTAAATATAGCTCATCATCCTTTTCAACTATAAGATAGAGATGAAATGCTTGGCCTATATATTTAAAATCATGCTTGAACTCTTTTTGTTGAGAGCTTTCAAAACTGGTAGAATTTTCATAGACGCTTGTATCATTTTCTGTAAGAACTTTAGATTGTTCAACAGCAGACTCCTGTATCTCTCTTTCTGTCTCTTTATCTTGTTCCCCTAGAATCTTTTTTGCAGTCTCAAACCACTGAGGTGTGCTGGGTCTGTCATTTAAAATTGAAGAATCATTTGAGTGAGAGTTTGAATGACTTATTTTTCTATTGAAGTAAGAGGTCTGTGTGCTCCCAATATCATATTTACTGGTAGGAGCTGAATCCCAAGCACTCTTAACATCTGATTGCTGCTTTATATTTGTAATTGATTCAAGTTCATTTAAAGGAAGGTCCTCTTGTATTCCTTCCTCTGTGAAAGAAGGGATTTCACGAACCATCTGATTCTTTATCATCATAACAATTGAGTGGTGGATTTCGGACTGTATTCTAATCTTTGCTTCCTTTTTGGCAGGATGAATATTGATATCAACCAAAGTTGGATCAATTGTCAAAAAGACATAGCAGTAGGGGAATGACCCACCCGGTAGCAGCTCCCCATAGCCCATTGTAACAGCCTGTATCAATGCATAGTTATCAATAGCTCTTCCATTTATATAAATCTTTATATGAGATCTATCAGAGCGATGTATGTATGGTTTTGCAGCAACAGAATATATACTGAATCTTTCCTGTTTTGTCTCAAGAATTAAGGTATCACTTGTTTGAAGTTTGAATTTTCTTGTTGCAAGAGCCTCAAGGATCCTTATCTGCCTTGTAGTTTTAGGCATGTAAGAAATAAGTTTGTCATCATTGTAATATCTGAATTCTATCTTCTCAAAAGCTAGAGCCTTTTCAACAAGAATATTCTTGCACATAAGAGCTTCTGTTGATGGACGTTTTAAAAATTCTCTGCGTGCAGGAATTTCTGCAAATAAATCTTCAACAGTGATTATAGTACCTACAGATGGTCCGCCCTTCATAACAGGACTCTGATCTCCATTATCTACTACAATTTTATAAGCATCTGCTCCTTGATAGCTGCTTGAGATAGTCAACTTTGAAACAGCTGCAATAGAATAAAGAGCTTCTCCCCTGAATCCCAATGTTGCGAGATGGTATAGATCATCAATTGAATTAACTTTACTTGTTGTATGACTTAAAGTACAGATCTCAAGATCTTCCTTTTCTATACCACATCCATTATCTATCAATGTTATTTCATCAAGTCCACCATTTTTAAGTCGTAATGTAATTTCTGTTGCACCAGAATCAATTGAATTATCTATTAATTCTCTCACTACAGATGATGGACGTTCTATTACTTCTCCGGCAGCAATCCTTTGTGCTACAAGACTATTTAGTTTATGTATTCTCATAGGATGCATTATACCACAAAAGTTATGAAAGTCTAACTTATAATACAAAAAAAATGGTTGATATCATATTTCAGATATCAACCATATAATTTATGAGCTGTGTTTAGAACGCCTTTCCTAAATCAAAACTGAATTGAACTTGTAGGTAAAGAGGAACTGTTGAATCAGAACTGACACCAACAGTAGCTGCACTTTCGATAGCTGGAGTCATCATCCATCCAACTGAAGCACCAAATTCTGTTTGGTTGTTATACAGGTAATCTTTGATATTTGTGAAACTTTGGATATTTGAAATTACATCTTCTTGAATGTAGTAAAGATCCAATGATAATTTATCATCACCAAATTTAAATTCTGTATCCAATCTATCATTATCATAAGCGGATGTATCTAAATCATAAGAATACATGTAACTTACAAATACAGAAGCATGATCGCTCTTGTATTCAAGATCAACAAAAGGAGAGATTGTATTTGAACTCAATTGATCAAATAAATCAGATTTGATGAACTGTGAGTGAATCATATCAACAGATAGATCATCATTGCCACTTTCATAAACCAAATAATCAGCTCCAAGTCTCAATGAAACTTTGTTATGTTTGTAATACAAACTACCACCAACTAAGTAGTTAGGTACTGATGTTGTGCTTGTATCAAATACTGAAGTTAAATCAACATTTGGATATGCTGGAATGTAAAGAGCTCCATTTGCATTGAGAGATAATTCTTTATTGTCTTTGTTGATGAACCTAAGAGTATCTGAGATAACAGGATAAATATTTATTTCCTTGCTATCTGTCAATGTAGCAATGGCACCAACATTCATTGTTACTGAGTCATCGAATAATGAGATTGTTGGAATGAATCCAGCGCTTTCTAAAGTATCATCATCTCCATCAAATACACTGTTGAGAGTCATATCAGAAACAAATGCATCAGAAGTTAAGCTTCCAACAGAGATGTTTGATGTCAAACTTAAAGTATCATCATCTCCAATAGTTCTGTATAACAGAGCTGATTGAATTGGAGAGTCTATTTCAGTTTCATCAATATCAACAGCAATTATATCATTTATGTTGAATTTGAATGTCTTTATCAAACCAAAGTAATACATCCAAATTTCACTTGTTGCTGAAGAAGAATCTGGTAGAGGGTAGAATGAATATTCAATATCATCAGGGAATGTTGAACCAACAACATCTTTGAGTTCTGCCTCAAAGTTCAGTGCAATCTCAAAATTATCTGTTCTGAAATAAGGATTCAAAGTAACTTTAGTGTTGAATTTCTGAGATGAGAAATTGAAATCATCAGGATAGTATGAGCCTTCTAGGGTAGTAAGCAAACCAAAGTTATTCTCTTTATTCATTGAATCTGCTTTTTCCATTTTAGCATCATGATCTGATATCATCATATCTGTCTGAGTGCTTGTCATATCAGATGAAACAACTTCCTCTGTTGCAATATCTTTGGAACCAGTTGCAAGAATATTTGCAATTGTAGGGATGCTTTCAGTTTTTGATTTTCTGACAACAATCTTGGTGAATTGAGGTTTTATTGGAATATTTGCCTCAATATCATAATCTATGTTATCGATATTTGGAGAGATCAGATAAGGAGATAAACTGGAATCAATTTTAATTGATGATAGATATTCTTCTACATCAGTATTATTTTTCCAATCAGTAATTTTAAACGCCTCTGCAAGTCTATTGGGAGTTCCAATCTCGATATTTGATGAATGAACAATTGTAGGAATGATGCTGATTATATTATCTTTATAAACACTTACTTTAACATCAATCAACTTATCATAACCAACACCAGTTGCTGTTATATAAGTATCATTGGTCTTATAGATTGCAGCAAGTGATTTTGAACCATCAATTATTAAATCAACGCCATTCAAATTCTCAGCAATAAATTTGCTTGTGATTGTTTCATCATTGTAGTTAGAAACAAGAATTACCAAGTCTGCATACTGATGAGCTGTGTCGATAGCATTTTGAGCATTGTTCAATAGAACATCAGATTTGAAAGAAATATCTTCAAGTTGAGATAAGTCTGATGGATTTGATAAACCAAACACTGCAATTCTGAAGTCATTATACTGATAAAGAGCATAAGGGGAGAGTATGTTATAATTATCTTTATCAAGAGTATTGGTGCTTACAAATTTAACATTTGAATTTAAATCAAGTTCTTTAAGTCTATTTGATCCATAAGCAAAATCAAATGGACCTGGAACAAATACATCGTAACCAATTTTATCAAGAAGGGCAGTTGCAGTTTTGCCTTTATCTTGGTTTACTGCAACAGAACCAGCTAAGGTGTTACCTGCATCAATCAACATGTATTTTTCATTATCTTTATCAGCTGCATCTAAAATTCCTTTAAATGTAGCAAAATTGAGCATGTTCACATTGCCTTCGCCATTTCCAGTTGCAATGATGTTGAGAGTATATTGTTCAGAGGAGTCATCACTCTTACTTACAGCCTTCACACCATAAGGGAAAGTTGTATCTATAAAAGCTTTTCTGGAGTTCACCTTATCAAGCTCATTATATGCAATAAGTTTAGGAGTATCTAAATTCATCTTATTGTTTTCATGAACACTGTAAGTTTTACCTGTCAAACTGTTGTAAACAATTGCAGAGCCTTTGTTCAATTCAAAAGCTTCTTTTTCTTCTGTTGTGATGACCTTGATATCGCCAACACCATTTAAAGTATAGCTAGTAACTGGTGTTAGAATTTTTATATTTGCTGCAGTCTCACTGCGAGAACTGATTTGGGCAGTACCATCTACTAAATAAAAAGTAAATTCACTGTTGTTCTCGTTGATTACAAATATTGAATCTTTATCAACAATTATATTACCAAATTTATAAGTAAAAACGGATTTATCATTTCGAGTTTTGATGATCAAAGTATCATCAACTGCTATGTATGATTGATTTACATTTTTTAAATAAACTCCATTTTTGTCATAGAAAAATATATTGTTAATTGATCCTGCACTTAATGCAATTGATGTTTTAGCAAAAATAGATCCTGCTATAACCACACTGAGAATAATTAAAGATATTATTCTTTTTTTGAAGATTTTTTTCATAGTTCCCCTTTAAACTCTATTAAAATAGAGAAATTCTAAATCCAAATTTGTAAGAATAATCTAAAGCACCTTCATTATCAGTCTCTAAAGATAGACCTACATCAAACATATTTATACCATATTGTATATCCGATTGTATGGTGAATGCAACATTTTTCCCTGAAGTTAAACCCGCTACAAAGGATTCTTCCATTTCATTACTAGAATCGTCTATTTCATATGTTTTTGCAACTGTTACTTTTAAGTCATTAAAAATTAAAACTGGTGTATAGCTCTTGAATGAGGCACCAACCGTAAATGATTCCAATTCAGAATCCTCAAAATTAACAGTTGAATCTATTATAGCATAACTGTCGCCATTTGTAGTGTAATATCCTGTTTCACCATAAAATTTAAAATCACCATTGAAAGAAGGAATTAAAGCTTCAGATAGAAGTTGTCCCACCTCACTTACATAATTTGCATCTGTATCCTCAGCGTCCGTACTCAAGTAAGATTGAAGATATGCATTATATGAAAATTTTGTAAAGTATCTACCATCAAGCCCAAGTCTCAAGCTTATCGAGCGTCCATCTTCTGCTACGAAATAATCATCACTTGAACTATCGCTATCGAAGTTTTTCTCGTTGATCAAATCATAATAAAGAAACATGCTGTAGCTGCTTTCATTAAGTAAAGGCTGAGTTATATCAAAAGCTACAGAGTTGTAAGCTGTAGTTGTTGTACTACCACTTCCATCAGTTGTGTTGTAAGTAATTGCTGTAAAGCCTAACTCAGTGTTCTGTAGGAATGTTTTATCAGAATAATGCATAGGTTTTACATAAATTCTTCCACCATAGAAATCAGGATCTGTGAGATCATTTGTTATGCCCTCAAGTCCCATGAACCCCAAACCAAGATATTTGCCATCCAACTTAAATTTCAAACCAGGACGAGTATCATAGGAGGCAATGCTATCATCTCTGTAATGGTAAATAAGGGCACCATTACCTATTGTTGAATTGCTAATTTTGCCAAATCTAAAATTAAAGTCTTCCCAATCATATCCAAACTGAATGTAGCTTATGAATGTCAAATAATGAGAAATGTTGCTCATCACATATTCAAAATCACTATCATCATCTTCTTTTTCAACTGGTTCAAAAACCGATGTATCAAGAACAAGCTCACTTTCGTCAGTAATTCCTAAAGAAAAAGGCAATCTCAGCTCAATTGAAAAATTACCTTTTTCATAATAAGGCAGCAGAATTGCTGATATAGGGTAGGGATTTTTATCTGACTCACCTGAATCATTTTCTATTGAACTGCTGTAAGAGAGAGCTAGATCCATTCCAGAGGCTGCAAAAGTTGGTAAGGAAATCATAGCCATCACCGCCAGAGCAAGTAGTATTTGTTTTATTTTTTTCATAATTGATCCTATTTTTTTATGTTTGTATCATCAGCATATGCCAAATAATTTAAGTAACATTAGATTAAGTATATATTATTTTAAAGTACTGTTCCATTTAAATTGAAGATTTTCCAGTTAGTTAACTAGAAAATCTACATTCATTATATATTGATAATACCAAATTTACGATATTTATTCACTTTTGGGAGTGAAGATTATCTTTCCATTTTCATCTCTTGGTATTCTATAGCTGAAATCATGCGATTTGAATACATGCTCTCTAGTTAGATTATCAATATGTGATAACTCCCTAATAATAGGCTTCAATCGTGAGCGGATGTTTGTCTGGTCATATGGACAGACAGGTTTAACAAATGGAAGAGAATAGGTTGTAGCAATTCGTTTTACAACGGTCTCTCTAATTTCTATCATAGGGCGAATTATATGAATTGATCCATCAAAGAACTCTTGAATAGGAAGCATTGTAGAGAATTTTCCTCTAAAGCAAGTATTGATCAAAGTGGTCTCGACCAAATCATCGAGATGGTGACCCATTGCAATGAGTCTGATATTGTTGTCTCTTGCATAGTTGAATATGATACGACGTCTATTTCTTGAACACAAATAGCAATTGAATTCGCCTTTGAAAGAAATGGAGTACTGGGGTTCATCTACAATAAGTAAATCAATATCTAGCTTATCAAAGAATTTGTGTAATTCTTTTTTAGCATCCTCACTTATAGGATGTTCAATCCAGTTGATCATTATTGCACGCAAATTGTAATTGATTGGAAGCCATTTTCTTCTTAGTGATAGAGCAAGTGCCAGGGCAAGAGAATCTTTTCCTCCACTGATGCTCAAAAGCACTGTATCCTTATCTTTTATCATACCAAATTCATTTACTGTTTTTCCTGTTTTCTTTACAAATCGTCTGATCCAAGGTGGAATTGTTCCATCAAGTAACTCTTCATAAGGTATTCTCTCTTCATTCATACTTGTCTGCATGTTGTTAATATCTGACATTCTTAATAGCCTCGTTTATTTCTTTTTCGTTTATATAATCTTGTGTGAATATTCTAATTTTTCTTAATGTTGTCTGGAATTTCTCTCTAACTTCTTTTGTAAACAGTTCATTGTGCTCTACAAAAGACTCTTCTTTATCATCATCAAATGTTAATAAGATATCTGATTCAAAAGAAATTGGCTCTGGAATATCAATGATCAACTCATCCTCTCTTAAATCTGGATGATTTTGCTTCAATATCTCATAAAGCTTTTTTTCCATAATAGATCTTGTATCAAGAGGTCTGCAGTAACTATCAAATTTACATTTTTCATCAAATGATTTTACATATTTAGTTGAAAGCAAATCGTTATTCCTGACTCTTATTACATTTGAAAGCTCATCACTGTGCTTATCAGCTAAAGCCTCAAAAGAATAATCATCTATGTTATAGAGATCCTTAGCAGTTATTGTCCCATCGCTCAAACATCTAACAAGAGCTTTTTTGATCATAGCGGTAGCACATCGAGTTGTTTCATGCCAGTAGACAGTCTTGTACATCTGATACTTAGCAAATAGAAGATGCTCCAATGATATTTGTGCTTTGCCTTCAAGAGCGGTTTTATTATGCCTAATTGTTAAATGTGATATGATGTAGCTCGAATCTTGGATACCATAGGTCACTCCACTGAAAAGTGCATCACGATTCAAGTAATCAAGTTTATCTGGATCAAGAGCACCTGATAAAACAGATCTAAAGAACAAAGTTTGATCATCATCGCACTCTATCTCTTTATCAAGAATCTGACAGATTCTATCAACATTGTAATTCTGTTTTAACAATTCTTTATTTAAATCTGTATTGCCTTTTATGGTATAAGTTGCAAGTGTTTCATGATCAGTTAAAGGAAGCTCCTTCAGTGAGTGTGCATAGGGAAAATGTCCAATATCATGGAGTAAGGAAGCACATAAGAAATCATCTATTCCATTTATTGTCAAATTCTTTCCTAGACCTTTGGTGAGCAATGAAAGTATTATCATTCTTGATAGATGATAAACACCCAAACTGTGAACCAGTCTGGTATGAACAGCACCTGGATATACAAGCCATGTTGGTCCAAGTTGTTTGATGCGTGATAGCTTCTGAACTTCTTTAGTTTTGTAAATACTCATCAATTGAGTTGATAATTTTATATCTTTCCATAATGGATCTCTGAGTGTAATATTATACTCTTTATCTAGATGAATTATTATTTTGTTTCTATCTTCCTGTCTCATATTCATTCCTTGTATTTGTAATCATTTATAATGAGAATATCCCAATATGTCTATTGTATTGGAAAACAAATTGCGTTATCTTTTAATATATGAAAAAAAAGAGTTGTCTTGTATCAATTTTATTGCTTCTGAGCTTGCCTCTATTCAGTGCATCCTTTTCATTAATTCAGCTGAATGATGAAGGGCTTTCTCCTTCAGATAATGAAATGGGTAGAATCCTGATAGAAAGTAAAGATGAATTGGTTGCAACTCTTGAAAAATCACTGACGAAAGATTTTTCTCCTTCTTGGATTGAATCATATGTTGATGAGAAAAATATATATGGTTTTTCAAAAACTTATAGCTCAATTCTTGCAAATATTCTTCCTCTAAAACAAGCATATTACGTCATCACTCCCAGAGTAAGTAGCAATGAGAGTGAGATTTTTATACGCTGTGAGAATGGAGATTTATATTCTTTTGTATTTGATGAGAACAATAAGCTTATATCTGTCATTGAAAAGACATCTAAATTAGATTCTTAAACCAACTCCAAAGATTATGTTTGTTACTCTTTTCCTTGACCTCAGGCATCTTCGCTGCAGTAACAGCCTCTTTCATGAGGGTCTTCTGACAATCAATCAAATCATCGTCATCTCCGACCTCAACCTTTCTGTACTCACCAGTATTGGTAAGAATACGCGCTTTGACATTATCTGACAAGCAGAGGTCTATTACATGATGTATCTGCTTGGCAATAGCCACATCTTTTATAGGGCAAGCAATTTCAACCCTTCTTTCTGTATTTCTTGTCATGAAATCAGCAGAAGATATGAAAAGCTCCTCATCTATTCCTGAACCAAAGCAATATATTCTTGAATGCTCTAAATAGCGACCTACAATGCTTCGTATTTCAATATTCTCTGTTTTCCCTTTGATACCAGGTACAAGACAGCAAATACCTCTTACAATCATCTTGATCTTAACATTGTTGCATGATGCAAGTTTCAAACGTTCGATTAAATCAACATCAGTAAGTGAATTGATTTTGATTATTATGAGACCTTCTTTTCCTTTTGAAATCTCGCGATCAATTAAATTCAAAAGAGTTGGCTTCAGACCAGCTGGAGCTATAAGAAGACTGTTGTATTTTCCTGCAAGATTTCCAATAGCCATATTCTTAAAATAAAGATTTGTATCATTACCAATATCTTTTTTAGCAGTAATAAAAGAAAAGTCTGTATAAGTTCTAGCAGTAACTTCATTGTAATTACCAGTTCCAATCTGAGTTATATAAGATATTGAGCCTTTATCTTGAAGGGTGATCAAAGTTATTTTTGAATGAACTTTAAAACCTTCAAAGCCATAAGAAACTTTGCACCCTGAAGATTCCAGTCTCTGTGACCAGTCAATGTTGTTCTGCTCGTCAAATCTTGCTCTCAATTCTATCAAAGCAACTACATCCTTACCATTCTCTGCAGCATGACATAGATACTCCACAAGCTTTGCCTGGTTTGCAAGTCTATATATAGTGATTTTGATAGAAACTACTTTTGGGGAATCGGCAGCTTCTTTAATTAGTTTTAAATAAGCATCCATAGATTCAAATGGATAATGAAGCAGTAGATCCTTATTTTGAATCTGTTCAATCATGCTTTTATTCAAGTTAACTCTTGTACATCTCTGTGGTTTGAAAGGAGTATAGCAAAGTGTCCTTCGAACATAATCGTTCGGAAGCTTACCTGAATATTGGAAAGTAAATTTTAAATCCATAGGAGCTGAAGTTATGTATATCTGATCATCAGTCAAGGAAAGTTTTTCTTTTAAAAATCCAATAAAAGATCCTTCAACCTTATGAGAGAGCTCAAGACGCACAACCGCCAGTCGCTTTCTTCTTTGAAGCAATTTCTTCATCTTCTTTCTGAAATCATCTTCAATCTCAAAAGCTTCATCATCTACACTTATATCACCGTTTCTTGTTACTCTAAATATAACTTTGTCTTGAACATCATACATTGAAAAAATATCATTGTAGTAATGCAATATTATATTCTCAATGCTGATTCCTCTAATACCTTCACCTTCTTTTAAATAAAGTTTTGGAGGCAGAGTCTTTGGAATGCCTATAACGGAAAATAATTCGTTGTTGTTGTTATGAAGCATCGCACCTATATGAAGTGTTTGATTGCTTAGGTGTGGAAAAGGGTGGTGTGAGTCTACAATCTGTGGAGAAAGAATTGGGAAAATTGTATTTTCATAATATTTTTTAACATCTTCAATTTCTTTTTTTGATAATTGCTCATAGGTTACATTCTCAATGTTATGAAGTCTTAATTGCTTTGCAACTTCAAAATAAGCTTTCTCTTTGACACGGTAAAGCTCTCTGACTGTATCATAAATAGCATGCAACTGCTCTTGATAAGTCATTCCTGATTTGCTATCTACAGCTGTTTCGTTGTAATCCATCATGTCGAATAATGAACCAACACGAATCATGAAAAATTCGTCCAAATTTGAATTGAATATTGATATAAATTTGATTCTTTCTAATAGAGGAACTGTTTCATCCATTCCTTCTTCCAGTACTCTTTTATTGAATCTTAGCCAAGATAATTCTCTGTTCTGTGTAAATCCTTCTGTATGTAAGTTTTTCATTCAAGCCCTTTTATTAAATGTATTTTTAATTTTGAATTTTAAAATACTTTTTTTTAATAATATAGCAATAACCCAAAAAACACTAGGTTTATTTTTAGACAATATTTAGCAATGCTTGAATAAAATAGATTGATTGAGCGATTTGATTAAAAAACAGTCATAAAAGTATTAAAAATGAATGGTTAAAAGTTTTCTGCCTTCTTCGATATTATAGATTATGTTATTTTTACCTATTAAATCAAAAATATTTTGCTCATCTATAAGATAAACTTTTGCCTTACTTAACAATTGGTCTGTTTTGAATTCAAAGGTTATACCATTACTTTTGTTAGAAACAGCCTCTTTTATTCTTGAATCAAGTTTATTTTCATTGAATGCTGTTATATACAGATTGTTATTTTTGTAATAGTTATAATCATCACTGTAAGCCAAAGGAATGAGAGCCTTATTTTCAATCAATACAGATTGCTCCATCTTAGATGTAGGTATGAGAAGATACTGATATGTACAGTAATCATCAAAACCAGTATTTCCGTTTGTTACATCAACATGATACCATTTATTATCAATCTCAACCATATTCCATGCATGAGAAACACCATAGAGAGTTCCTGAGACATATATATTGGGAATGTTCAGATAAATCATTATGTACTGAAATGAGCGTGCATATGAAGCACAGACCCCTCTTTTATTTATCAATACTGAGTAGCAACTCTGATCATCTACCAACGATGCATCATAGTTTCTGGTTAGAGCAAAATATCTATAAATGACCTCAATCTTCTGAGCGTCTGTTGAAAGGGTATCAAGAGTATCAACAAAATCCAATATTTTGTTCTTAACAATCTCTCTAGTAGTTGAGATATCATCTGGATAATCTTTGAATGTATAGGTCAACTTTGCAGATACTATTTTCCCACTGCTTGTTTGACTCCATGCATAATTATAGCTCTGATTAACAAAGAAAAGCTGTGGTAGGTCTTTGAACATTGCCTCGTTGACCTGATTTACCTCATCTTTTGTATAGGAAGGATCAATATCTATAACATTGATTTCGTTCAAAAGAGAAGTTGAAATCGTATTGTAAAGAGCTATTTCATTTTTACTGAGTTTTCCTTGATAGTAATTTGTCGAGAATATTCCCTTTAAGGTTATCAATAAGATGAATGTAAATGTTAGGATTTTTTTCATTTGTTTGCTTGTTTTTTAAAAATATAGGGAACCTATTTAGATTCCCTATATTCATATAATATATTAATAATTATTTGATTGTTAAGAATGCTTTGTAGGTTTCAAGTGCACATTCTAAATCATAGACTGCAATTGTTTCCCAAGGAGCATGCATGGAGAGTACTGGAACACCACTGTCAATAACATCCATGCCGTATTTAGCACACATGTAAGCAATGGTACCACCACCACCTTGGTCTACTTTACCAAGTTCTGCAAATTGGTAGCTGATATTCTTATTATCAAGTAAGTCTCTGATTTGAGCGATGAACTCAGGGTTTGCATCGTTTGAACCAGATTTACCACGAGAGCCTGTATACTTATTGAAAGCAATACCATAATTCAATTGAGCTGAGTTCTTTTTATCAAATAACTCTGCATTGAGAGGATCATAAGCTGCAGAAACATCAGATGACAACATCTTTGAGTTTCTTAAAGCTCTCTTAAGCTTCAATTCAGTAAAGCCACATAATACTTCAATAACCTCACTGGTTGCATTCTCTAAGAAGTTAGAGTTCATACCTGTAGCACCAACACTTCCAATTTCCTCTTTATCTGCTAAAAGACATAGAGAAGTTCTTTTAGGAGTTTCATCTGATGCCAAAAGAGCTGCTAGAGATGTATAAGCACAAGATCTATCATCATGACCATAAGCTAGAATCATGGAACCATCTAGACCAGCGATTCTTGCTTTACCTGCAGGAACAACTTCAAGTTCTGCTGATAAGAAATCAGCTTCTTCAAAGCCATATTTTTCTTCAATTAATTTGATAAGTAAGTCTTTTCCAGATACCTTATCTTCTTCTTTAGAATCTTTATCTGCTTTAGGAGCAAGACCGATTAAGATATCAAGAGCTTCACCTTTTATTGCATCAGATAAAGTCTTTTTAGCTTGTTCTTGTCCTAAATGAGGAAGAATATCACTGATTGAAAGAGATACTTCATTCTCATCTTCACCAATTACGATATCTAATTTGGTGCCATCCTTTTTGATTACAACGCCATGAATAGCAAGAGGAAGGGTAACCCATTGATATTTTTTAATTCCACCATAGTAATGAGTATCAAGATATACAAGACCATCGCTTTCATATAGAGGGTAAGATTTAACATCAAGACGAGGAGAATCAATATGTGCACCAAGAATGTTCATTCCGTTTTGTATATCTTCTGTTCCAATATGGTACAGCGCAATGGTTTTACCCATATGATTGAAATATACTTTATCGCCAGGTTTGATTTGACCCTTAACTTTTGTAACATCTTTGTAACCAGCTTTTTCAGCCTGTTTGACTATTTCATTGACACATTCTCTCTCTGTTTTTCCGTTATCTAGGAAAGAACGGTAATTATTTACTAAATCATTCATTATATACGTCCTTATAATTAATATTTGTTTATGCTCAAAATATAACACCTTTTTTACGTTATGAATAGTTTGTATATAGTAACAAGTTATGAATTTGGCTTATTAAGCAATGGGAAATCAAATATTGGCCTTCAAGTACTCCTGTGTTATTTTATATAATTTTTTTATTTAACGAATTGTTCGGACGGCGGAATGAGCCGCGAGGCTCATTTCAAATGTAAGAGGAGGACGTAAAAAAACATCAATGCAATATTGATGTTCTTTACGTTTAATAGAATTAAAGTAGCGGCGAAGGGACTTGGACCCCTGACAAAACGGATATGAGCCGTTTGCTCTACCAACTGAGCTACGCCGCCGATGTAAGTTGCTCTTCACTCGAGCACGTTCGTTAATCTATTAAATATTACTATTTTGGTCAATAGTATTTTATAAAAAAAATATAAAAATAACTCATAAAAATATTCAAAATAGTAAATTTAAAAATAATTCTTGTAACTATACATAAATAAAGTTATTATTTTAAATAAATACTATGAAAAATTTAAACACAAGCAGAAAGTTATATGATTTACCAGTGGAAATATTATTAACACTCTTATCAGCAGTTATTTATTCCTTAGCATTTCCTTCCTATATAAGTGATACAGGATTTCCAATATTTGCTACATTTGCTCTTATACCAATGATTGTAGCGATAAATAGGACAAAATGGGTGTACTCTCCATTATTGGGCATAATATGGGGAGCATCATTTCTGTCAATATTTAATTATTGGCTCAGTACATTCCATCCATATGCTATCTTGCTTGCTCCTGTTTTAAGATCTATGCAATTGATAGTGTTGATGCCTATATTTAAAATGGGATATCACCTTCCTAAAAAACATAAGGTATTGTTTCAAGCAAGTCTGTATACACTCTATACATACCTTATGCAGATAGGATTTCTAGGTTATCCTTATGGAAATTTATCATCTGCATTTGCTCCATGGCTACCATTGATTCAGCTGTCATCTGTTACCGGAGAATGGGCTGTTTCTTTCATCATGATGATACCCCAAATATTTATAGCAAACTATTTTGTAAGAAGAACAAAAGGGCAGTTCTTTGAATACTTACAGGAAAATGATATATACATCATTTTATATGCAATGCTTATGTTCATAAATTTGGTATTTGGATTCAGCACAATACAGTACTACGACAGAATCAAACCATCTGACGAAATAAAGATAGCTACAATTCAGCACAACAGTGATACTTGGATTGGTGGATACACACAGTACAAGAAAAACTTTATAACCATGAGAGATCTCACAGAAGAAGCTATGAAAGAAAACCCTGACATGGTCACTTGGAGTGAAACAGCATTTGTACCATCTGTTGAATGGCATACAAATTATCCATCATCTCAGCTCACAAGCAAACTTGTTGAAGATTTTGTTAACTTTGGAAAATCTTTACCAGTTCCGTTGGTAACAGGAAATCCTGAAGGAGTATTAGCAGAAGGAGCCAGTGAAGCATTTGATGAAGATGGTAATTGGAACAGAGATGATTATAATTCTGTCATATTATTTGCAAATGGAAAATTACTTGATTCATATAGAAAGCAACATCTTGTACCATTTACTGAGTATTTCCCTTATGGAAACATCTTCCCAAAATTCAATGAATTTTTGAAGAGCAATGATTTTCATTTTTGGCTACCTGGCACTGAATCTAAAATATTTGAATACAAAGGACTTAACTTTTCAACATCAATATGTTTTGAAGACATCTTTCCTTTCATAAGTCGTGAATTTGCCTTACAGGGATCTTCCTTGTTCTTAAATCTTTCAAATGACAGCTGGTCAAGAGCTGTTAGTGCGGAAAGGCAGCATCTCAACCTTGGAGTATATAGATCCATAGAAAATAGGCGCTCTACAGTTAAATCTACAAACAGTGGTATAACATGCTTGATACTTCCAACAGGTGAGGTTGTGGACCCAATGGAGCCATTTATTGCCGATTATAACATATACAGTGCTCCAATCTATACAGAAGAAGATTTTGGACTCTCTTTCTATACAAGATATGGTGATTGGATGATTTATCTGTTCTATCTGATAGATATAACTTACATAGCATACAGGTTGGTAAATGGTATGTTGTTGAAAAAGAAGAAGAATAAAACAAAATGAACTTCACCGATTGAAGAGAAGTTCATAAACATTTAGAACTATATACTTGGATTTATACAGATACTTTTTCAGCATGTAGATATATAAATTTAGTAAAATCTTCCATGCAAAGTGGTTTGGAATATAAATATCCTTGATGGATTTTTGCTTCAATTGATGACAGCTTATCTGCCATATGTTGAGTTTCAATTCCTTCTGCTATCACTGTATATTTATAGTCTTTGAATATGCTTGTTATTCCTTGAAGAACAATTTCGTACTTGGGATTATCAATCAAAAGAACAAGCTGGCGGTCAATTTTTATTATATTGAACGGAAGCTTTGTTATCATTTTGATGTTTGCATAACCTGAACCAAAATCATCTAATGCAAATTTGATTCCACTAGCTCGCAGTTTTATCATAAGTTTTTTTACTTTAGGTGCAGTAACGGCAACAGTCTCTGTTATTTCAAATATAAAACGCTTGGGGTCTAAATTGTAGCTATTGATAGTATGCAATATCTCTTTATCAAGATGGTCTCTGAGGCAATCTAATACGGATAAATTGATGGAAACATGATTGAAAGTATCTGGAAGATTTACCGAGCTCAAGTACTTACATACATTTTCTATAACAATAGGCGTCAATTGCGTGATTGTTCCATTTTGCTCAGCAACTGAAATAAATTCATAAGGCATTATCAAACCAAGTCTCTCATCTTTTATTCTTACTAAAGATTCTGCTCTATCATAAGTTTTGGTCTCAGTGTTATATATTGGTTGCAGATAAACTTCAAATTTTTTATCTTTTATTGCATTATTTAGAGCAACTTCAACCTCTTTCTTACGAATTACTTTTTCAAGAATCTCAGAATCGAAGATATCTTTATTGCTTCTTTTGCATTCATTGAAACCGTCGGTTAATAAATCATAGGTGTTTGATTCATAAGGAATACTCAAAGAGCAATCTGTATACATGATTCTAGCATTAATCATATAAGAAGATTCTCCTACATCATATTTCAATGGGAATATCTCGTTAATTTTCTTTAATAAATCATTTTGATATTTGTTCTTAGTCGTTATGAAAATAAAGGTATCACCCTTGTGAAGAAAAAGGTATTTTCTATTTCCTGATAAAGGTTTGAGAGTCGCTGAAACTTTTTTTATCAAAGCCGTCATTGTTTCATATCCAATTGTT
>JBFHKM010000015.1:0-35641 GCA_041595335.1 Sphaerochaetaceae bacterium | reverse complement strand
TTTAAATACATGCCATGCATCATTGTAGTTTTGGTTTTCTGAATTTTCATTGATCACTGAAACTTTATTGATTCTACCAGGAATTGCTCCATTATCATTGTAGTAAAGTTCTGCAGCATCATCATTTGTTAGCATCTCAAGAACCTCTCCAACAGCCTTACCATAATCTGTTGATAGATCAACATTAGCTGATGTTACAAATGCCCAAGAACCTGATGGAGTGTAAGAGCCACAATCCATATCATATTTAGGATATCTTACTGTCATGAAATCTAAATCAGGATAGTTGTTTATCATATCTGCAATGAACCAGAATCCAGCAATACACATACCAGCTTTTTCTGTATAGAAAGCTTTTGTTGGCTCTACAGGGATTACCAATCCATCTTCAAAGAACTTACCCATGAAAGATAATGCTTCTATGTTCTGATCACTGTTGAAGTAACCATCTAAAGTTACACCATCATCACCAATTAGCTGACCACCATTAGACCACAATAAAGGAGTTAAGAAATAAGTTCCTGTTTCATATGCACCCTTACTGATATCACTTGTCAACCAATCCATTGCAACATCTAGGTTGGCAATTTCAGGGATATCTTTTGTCTTAGGATTCTCTCTAAGTTCCTGTATTCCTTTTGCTACCTCGTACATATCTTGCCAAGACCAATCTTCATCAACAGATGGAATCAATGCTTTGATATCTTCAGGTAAATATTGAACAATCTTTCTGTTCAATGCGATTCCAACAGCAGAGTCTTGATAACCCAATGCATATAATTGACCATCTACAGTTCCTTCCTGCAACATTGCATCTGTAAATCCATCAATGAATGATTGCTCTAAAACACTGTTCACAGGTTGAATGACACCTGAATCTGCATATGCTGCAACGTCTGGACCATCTAATGTGAAAATTTCAGGCATTGTATCTGCTGTCAATGAAGCGTTCAATTTGTCAACATATCCTGAACCTGCGCCGGCTCTTGTGATATTCTGCAACTCCACTTGATAACCATCGGTGTGAAGAGCGTTATATTCATCAATTCTCTTTCTGAACATCATGCCCTCTCGAGAATCTTCCGATGCTTGAGACCAAACGTTAATTACTTTGTTTCCTTCTTTTGTGTTTTTTTCAGATGATCCGTTAGCAAATAAACTAAGTGAGATCATTGAAATTGTCAAAACTGTCAAAATTTTTTTCATAAATACCATCCTCCTGATGTAATTCTTTACTTTATAGAGATACCTTATCACAATTTTCATTTTTTGCAAGTTAAATTTGCAATATTTTTCATTAAATTTTCAAATATTGCATTTTTACATTTTAGAATAATCACAATTTTCAAATTAATAAATATTTTACTTGACTCAACCATAGATTCAATCTATTCTATTTCCGAGGTAACACATGCTAACTAGTCGACAGAAAAATATTTTGGTTGAAATATCAAACAATCCTTCTATCAATGTTAAAGACCTATCAAAAAAAGTTGAAGGTTCTGAAGCAACCGTACGAAGAGAGCTCAATAAATTAGAAAAAATGAACTATTTAGAATTAAGTTATGGCTCAATTAGATTGATTAAGAAAGAAAATAATGAATTGGTGAATGGTGAAGATGATCATTCCAATTTAACAAAAGATATAAGTGGAATAACTCTTAAAATAATAGAAGCAACAACAAAAGAAGTACATGATGGGAACGTTTTATTATTGCCAGGAAATACCTACAATAAATACATTGCTTCCCTGTTGGTAGAACAAGGTCGATTCATAACAGTGGTTACCAATTCTTCTGAGATTTTCGATATTGTTAAAAATTGCAGCAGCATAAATACAATATTATTGGGCGGTACTTATAATAAGGACCTCAAATATTTTTATGGCAACTCAACACTGTCTTTCTTATCAACCATAAGAGCTGATAGGTTCATAACCTGCCCTTCTGGAATTGATTTCAACTTGGGTTTTTTAGAGAGTCCATTGCAAGATTTTCATGTTTTGGCATCAATGGTAAATATTGCACGAAACAATATTGTTTATCTAACAGAGGATGTTATAAAGCATGATTCAGGAATGCTTTTCTCCTCTTTCAAAGAGATCAATACAATTATCATGGAAAAGAAACTATATGAGAAATATAAGAAAGAGTTCATTCTGTATGATTTCAACTTTATCTTAGTTGAAGATTCTGATGCAACAGATATTGATAACTAAGCAATAAATTACTTATTGAATAGATAAATAAATGATAGGACCATATACCATGGTTCGTTTAATTAAGGAGTTTTTTTAGATGGATGCAATAAAACCAAGGTTTCATTTTAGACCTGAGCAACATTGGATCAATGATCCCAATGGTACGATTTATATAGATGGCTACTATCACATATTTTATCAATACAACCCAACAGGTGAAAAATGGGGAAATATGCATTGGGGACATACAAGAACTAAAGATTTTATTCATTATGAAGAATACAAAACACTGCTGGCACCTCAAATAGAAAAAGGTGAGGAATTCTGTTTTTCAGGTTCTATTGCAATAAATAAAGATGGCACACCTGTTTTAATTTATACAAGTGTTCAAAAAGATATTGATAACAATCCTAATATACAGAAGGCTGTTCTCTTAGATAAGAATTTGGAAGTTTTTGAAGAAGAGAGAATTTCATGTTTGACTGCAGATATGAAAGATCTACCAAAAGTCAGAAACGACTGGAGAGATCCTTACGTTTTCACAGAAAATGGAGAGAACTATCTTGTTCTTGCAGCTGCTATTGGTGAGAAAAATGAGCCATCAATTTTACTTTTCAAGGATGAAGATGGTAAGTTACTCAATTGGAAGTTTGAAAATGTTCTGATCAAATTCAAGCCTGTGTATGAATTGATGGAATGTCCCAATTTCTTCAAATTAAAAGATAAATATGTTCTTTTGGGCTCTCCTTACAGTGAGGTTCAATATTTCACTGGAAATTTCAACTCTGAAACACTCTCTTTTGATAAAGAGCATGAGGGACTGTTGGATCATTGCTCTCAGTTCTATGCCACAAATACGATTGTTGATGATGTGCATGACAGAACCATTGTGTTTGCTTTTGTTAGAGGTTGGACATCCTTTAATAAGAACTGGAACAATGTTATATCACTTCCAAGAACAGTTGATATAAACGATAGAGGGGAGTTGATACAGAAGCCAATCAAAGAAATTGAAAGTTTGAGAGAATGTGTTATAAATGATAAGTGCTCTGAGACCTTAGATCTTTTGAATGTATATAAAGATATGAATAAAAAATATATTCAAAGCGAATTGGATTTTACAATCAAACTTAATGAAGAAGGAAAGGTAAACCTTCTATTGAAGGAAGATAGTGATACTCTATGCCAGATTTTATTCACCAATTCTTATGTTAAATTTGATTCAATATACATCCCAATTGAGAAGACTGAAGATTATGAAGTCAAACTTTTCATCGACCACTCAGTTCTAGAAATATTCATAAATAATGGAAAGGAATGTGCAACAAGAGTTATAGAAAATCTCAACAGTTTGGATACTGTTGAATTCAGAGGAGATGGAAATTTAAGCAATTTCATTTCATATGAAATGGCTAGTTTGGATATAAAAAAAATAGATAAATAATCTTAGATTTTCAAACAGCTGATAGGAATGGACTTTGGATACAAGGTCCATTTTTATTTGCAAATTAAATCTAAATAATAAGAAACAATTTTAATTTATATAGTCCATGTTTGCCCTACTTTGAAACTTATTTTTTCATATTTAATACTTAAATCATATTTTAATCTTTTAAATTATACTTTTATTAGATATTTGCAAAAAAATTAAAACTAGTTTACTATGCAAACAGACTCTTTAAATAGATAGGTAGGTAGAAGAAAATTTATATCTCTAAGAAATCTTTATCAATATTTATTGTCCTGATTGTAATGTTGCTATCAATCAGTTGTATGGACAATATTGAAAATTCTAATTCTTCTAATATACAAACACCTGAAATTATAGATCTTACATCAACTTCCAATGATGATGGGACTGAGATAACTTTGCAATGGAAAGCTCCGGAAAACTCAAATTTAGAAGGGATTGAGATCATTCCAACCAATTTCAATAAGACACCAATCAATATTCCTATTGCCAATAATAATTACACCATTTCCGGATTGACTGAGAATTTAGAATATACATTCACAGTAAAGACATATGATAACTTAGAAAACTTCAGTCCTGGTCTGACATTCTCTGCAACCCCAATAAAACATCAAGGCTCTCTTTTAATTGATACAGAAGACCACAAGCGGCAAATTCCTGAAAATGATGATGTCTCAACACTCACTGTTTCTATAACACATACAGATATGAGTGGGGATTTTGTCATACGATACACCTGCGATGGGAGTGAGGTTACAGAGCGCTCTCCTGTATATTTCAAACCTTTTGAAATAAAACCAGACTCTGAGAACCCAATAATTACAGTGAAGGCTAAGACTTTTAAAGAAGGCCATGCTCTGTGCTCAACAGAAAAGAAATACTACAAAGTTATATACACCTATTACAGCACAGCTGATTTACAGTCTGCAATATGCACTCTCACAAGACCTGATAATTTGGGACCTGATGGCGATTACAACAATATAGGTCTAGGAGAAGATTTAATCAGTCTCTATAACCTGTTCAATTCTACATCTCATTCATATGCCTCGACTTTCAATGGTGATATCTCTGCTTGGGATGTTTCTCATGTAAAATGCATGAGCAATCTCTTCTCTGGAGCAGAGAAGTTCAATCGACCTCTTGGTGATTGGAATGTTTCAAATGTTGAATACATGAGTGGAATGTTCAATGATGCTTTAGAATTCAATCAACCAATTTCGGATTGGGATGTTTCAAATGTTAAGAGCATGATGTCCATGTTTTCTGGTGCCATCAATTACAATCAACCACTCAATGATTGGAATGTGAGCAATGTTGAAAAGATGAAATATATGTTTAAAAACGCCAGATCATTCAATCAACCTTTAGACAACTGGGATGTATCGAAGGTCAAAACAATGAGCTACATGTTTGATGGAGCTGAAAATTTCAATCAGCCATTGGAGGATTGGAATGTCACCAATGTCCAGGACATGAAGTCTATGTTCAATCAAGCAAGTGATTTCAATCAATCTATAAACAATTGGGATGTCTCCAAGGTAAGAGATATGAGCTACATGTTCAATGGAGCTGAAAAGTTCAATCAACCTTTGAATAATTGGAATGTATCAAATGTTTCTTCAATGGAAGGAATGTTTGCAAATATCGAAAGAGGCTCAAATAGCACAGCTTTAAAAATTAATACCAATGCATATAATTTCAATCAAGATTTATCTTCATGGAATCTCAACTCATTGAATAATGCTGATGCAATGTTTTTTAATAACAATTCTTTTTGCCACGACCTAAAAATGTGGGAAGATACCTTCCCTCACTCAAATATATCTCATAAATATGTAATCAAATTTGCTTCAAAAATGAATGATGAAAAATTACCTAAATTATTGAGATCAACAACACCTTAAATATAGGCCACAGAAAGTTTTATGACAATATAAAGGAGTTATTATGCAACTTATGTTCGGGATACTAATTATTGGCTTTTTATGTATATTTTACTTGCTAATTGGACAAACTCCGTTTAAAATTGTCTTAATGGAAAACAGTAAACATAAAGCAACTAAAAACATAATCAAATTAATCCTTATCGGCTTAGTTTTACTTTGTTTATTAATCAATATGGTCAAACATCTGAATTTAAAAGCACCAGGTGTGTTTGCGTCTGATTATGGAAATCAACTTGATATAAGTTTTGATATATATAAGGATGGCGTCTTGGTTGATACCTCAACACTTCCTTATTCCTTTTCCGACTCAACTAAGAACAAACAGATAGAACTGGTCGCAGATCTACCAGCAGAAGATTATATTGATAAAGCTTTTATTTCATTTAGAGCTTCCGGCTACAGTGTTCGTGTGGAAGTTGAAGATAATGAAATTTATAGTTTTTATGAAGAAGGAACAGAGGACTATGGCGGTGCTTATTGGCACTTCATCAAGCTTCCAGATAACAGCAGTTCAAAACCAATTAGAATAAAACTGTATTGCCCAACTGATGATCCTTTTGCGCATAATCTATTTCCGATCTATATAGGAAGCAAGGGTTATCTTTTAACAGAAGCTTTTGGGCCAACATTTGAATCATTGTTCTTTGGAATAATTTTGATAGTGTTTGGTTTGGTGTTCCTTGGAAACATCGTTTTCTTCAACCGTTCGGTTGGTAACTCATTCTTACTATCATTATCTTTACTGCTTATTTGCTTTGGTTGCTGGGTACTATTTCAATCAGGCGGCAAGCAGTTATTTGGAATAACCAATCCAGCGATTCCAATGGAAGTTTGCTTCTTTGCTATGTTCTCACTGCCATTCTGTATTTGGTTTTATGTAAGCACCAATTACAATAAAATTGGCGATTATAGATTTTTAAAAATAGCTGCGTTCTCAATTTTATTTCTTTATATACCAATTTTTATAGTCACAAGTTTTGGAATTCCATATACAAAATTTTTAGCTTTCATTGGATTGCTTATTTTTGTTTACATCATCGCAGTGTTGATAATTGCAATCAAGGTATATTTAAGAGGTGAGAAAAGAATAGTATCCTGCATTTTAGCAATATTCAGTATATTGCTATCTGTCTTAGCAGAAGAGGTTCTTCTGATACTCAAGATCAATATTGGACGAGTTTCAATATTACACACAGGAATGGCTTTAGCTGCTGTTATATTTATATATCAGAGCATTGGAAACCTAATTGAAAAAAACACTGAAGATAATCAAGCCAAACTTCTTAAAAAATTGGCCTATCTTGATGTTGTGACCCTTGTTGAGAACAGAAACTCATACGAGCGTTTTATCGAAGAGGAAGGTGACAAGCTTGAATGCTCTGGCCTCATTCTTGCAGACGTAAATGGGTTGAAAATAGTAAATGATATGTTTGGTCATAAAGCAGGCGATGATCTTTTGAAAAAATTATCAAAGAAATTGAAAGACAATCTCCCAAGTGATAGCAATATCTATCGCGTTGGTGGTGATGAGTTTGTTGGAATAATACAATCAATCACCAAAGAAGAATTCTCGGCATTTATTGATGACTTAAGAAAAGAATTCATTCCAACAGGAAATGACTTTGGTATGGCCATTGGCTCTTATTTTTATTCAAAGAAGGACAACCTGAGTCTTGCAGAAGGTATAGAAATGGCTGATAAAAGCATGTATGAAAACAAAGAGCAGCAAAAAGAAATCATTCAAAAGAAGTTTGAAGAAAATGGAGATATGAAGGAATCTTCTTTATTGAGAAATTTTGAACAATAAAGAAGATTACCTTAAGTACTCTTGCTTATATTTATTCAGGCTGCTTACCTATATAAGATAGAATACCACCATCCACATAAAGAATGTGGCCGTTTACAAAATTGGATGCATCACTTGCTAAAAATACTGCAGGCCCCTGTAAATCCTCAGGAGTTCCCCATCTTGCAGCAGGTGTTTTGGATATGATGAAGCTATCAAATGGATGACGTTTTCCATCGGCCTGTCTCTCTCTCAAAGGAGCTGTCTGTGGAGTCTCAATGTATCCTGGCCCTATTCCATTGCATTGAATATTATATTGTCCATATTCACTGCATATATTGCGGGTCAGCATCTTAAGTCCACCTTTTGCTGCGGCATAGGCTGAGACGGTCTCTCTTCCAAGCTCACTCATCATGGAACAGATATTGATTATCTTTCCAGAATTTTTCTTCATCATTATTGGAAGTACAGCCTTTGAAACAATAAAAGAAGATGTCAGATCAACATCTATAACTTTTCTAAAATCATCAACATCCATATCAATCATAGGCACTCTTTTAATTATTCCAGCATTGTTCACCAGAATATCTATTGTGCCTAAATCATTGACTATGCTCTCAACACATTTTTGTACATCTCTCTCATCGGTCACATCACATACATAACCTTTTGCATCAATGCCTTTCTCTTTGAATGCTCTGATCCCATTTTCAACATGCTTTGAATCTCTACTGTTGAATGCTATCTTTGCGCCTGAAGCCGCAAATGCCTCAGCAATTGCAAATCCAATTCCAAAGGATGCACCTGTTATCAAAGCAACCTTACCTTTCAGTGAAAAATCAATATTCATCTGTAATCTCCATGTTAAAGTAAATCTTCTGTTTTTATCAGATCTTGGTCACTGAACAATCTATTTTCACCAGCCATTGACCAAATGAAGGTGTAATTTTTTGTTCCACAGCCTCCATGAATGGACCAGCTTGGATTTATGATTGCTTGCTCATTATGCATGACAACATGCCTTGTCTGAGTTGGCTCCCCAAAAAAGTGAAAGACTGTTTGATTTGATGGAATATCAAAGTAAAAATAGACCTCCATTCTTCTTTCATGAGTGTGAGCTGGCATTGTATTCCATACAGAACCTTTCTCTAAGTGTGTGAGCCCCATTGATAGCTGACAGGTTTCAAGAACATCAGGGTGAATGTATTGATTGATTGTTCTCTCATTGCATTCTTCTTTTGAGCCCAGATGCAGATGTTTTGCATCTTCCAACCTAATCAATTTAATTGAGTACGATTGATGTGCTGGAGTTGAACTCATATAAAATTTAGCTGGATTCTTGGAGTCTGCAGAAACAAATGAGACATCTCTTGTTTCTTTTGGAAGATATAGAGCATCTAAATTGCTAAGTTTAAAAGAAGCACCATCAACAGTTACAGTACCTTCTCCACCAATATTGATGATTCCAAGTTCTCTTCTTTCTAAAAAGTAATCTACTCCAAAATCACGCATTGAATCAATGTTTTTATCTAACTTAATCTCCTCTGTTATAGGATAAGCACCCAATGTGACAATCCTATCTATGTGAGAGTAAACTGCTGTAATATCATTTTCTAAAAAAAGAGATTCTACCAAGAATTCTTCTCTTAACTCATTGGTGTCCAATCTTTTAAATGCTTCTTTTCCTGTTGAATATCTTGTATCCATCCTTTTCTCCTTTTATAATTTTGTTGATAAATCTAGCGAATTTTTCTAGAATTTAGATCCGATTTACTATGACTCAATCCATTTATTTTATGCTGCAAACTTATGCTGTTTAAAATATAAAGACGCAAAAACCTAGAGAGCTTAGAATCTCTCTTGGTATTCAGTTTGAATTGATATTTTGAAAACACTCACATCGATAGCTCTTTTATTCATCAAAAAACTATAATGCGAATGTATTTGAATGTTCGATTTTAACTTCTAAAATCAACGTTTTTGCAAATATCCCATACGATGAGAGATGTTATTTGCAGCCTGTAAAACAGATAGACTCACCTCTTCAATACGGTTGGGTTCACCTTTCCATGATGTGCTTATTGCTGCAATGACCTTACTTCTGTAGTCGTAAATTGGAGCTGCAACACAAAAAGTGTTGAGTTTGTTTTCCATATAATCTATGGAGTAACCACGTTCTCTGTTTTGATTGTTAGCTTTTACAAGCTCATCAATGTTTGTAATTGAGTAAGGTGTCAATTTAGAAAATGTATGATCCTTATAAAATTGACGGAGCTCCATTTCATTGAAATCCATCAGCAGAGCTTTGCCCAAACCAGTGCAATGAAGAGGAAGAGAGAAACCGATAGAACACATATCTCTCATCTTACTATCACCTTTCATATCAATGTAATTTACATCAAAACCGTTTTTCACTCCAAGAAATACAACTTGACCAAGAGTCTCCTGTAACCAAGATAAATTAGATTGCGCTTCAATCTTAAGTTCCAAACTTTTTAGTCTCAAACTTGCTAATTCAACAAACCCTATACCAAGACTGTAACGATTGTTATTTTCATCTTTATCAATATAGTTACGTATATTCAAAGCCTGTAACATTCTATAAACAGTACTTGTATGCAACTTGGTCTTCTTACTCAGTTCAGTAAGAGTCAGACCATCTGTTTCATCTGCAAGAGCTTCGAGTATATCAAATGCTCTATCTATAGATTGGTTTGTTTTAATTTTCTTTTTTCCTTCCGCATCACTTTCATCTAATTTATTCATTCCAAGAAGTCTCTCTTTCATTTTATAATTTTTGTAAATAAATTATATCTTTAGGAAGGGTTTAAGATCTTCCTAAAGACCAATCAATTTATTTAATAATATACTTTATATTTAATTTAGAACATAAGTCCAGGTAACCAGGTAGAAACAGCAGGTATGAATGTAATCAACACCATTACGAACAGGTTACATGAAATAAACGGCATGGCTTGCTTTGCAATATCTACAATCGGCATATCGCATATCTTAGTAGCCGCATTCAAACACATTCCTACAGGAGGAGTAACAAGTCCTATTGCCAAACCAACAATAAGAAGAGCACCTAATTGTAAAGAGCTCATTCCAAGACTACCCATAACTGGAATCAATACAGGTCCCAACAAATATATAGCAGGAGCTACATCAATAAATGCACCAACCAACAATATAATCAAATCAATTATGATAAATATTACGAAAACCGGTACATCCAAACCAAGTAAGAAAGCAGCAATATTCTGTGGAACATGTTCTACAGACAAGATCCATGTATAAATTGTAGAGAAACCTACAATATATAAAACAGAACTTGAGAAACGGACTGTTGTCTTCAGAGCTACCCAAACATCTTTGAAATCGAGTTCTTTATAAACAAACTTACCAAGTATGAATGCATAAAGAACAGCAATACCTGCAGATTCTGTAGCAGTAGCAACACCAAAAGAAACTGATAATACAATTATCAAAGGCATTGCAATGGCAAAGAAACCATCTCTCATCTCTTTCAAGAATACATTCAAAATAAATACCTTTTCGTTGTGATTAACATAGCCATCTTTCTTTGCAATGAAATGAACAACGAAAACCTGAGTGATACCAATCAAAAGACCTGGAATAGCACCAGCTAAGAATAAAGCACCAATTGAATCATTCGAAATCATGGCATACATGAGCATTGGAATACTTGGTGGAATGATCATTCCCATAGTAGAAGATGCAACTGTAACACCTGCAGAAAAGTCCTTTCTGTATCCTTGCTTCTGCATCTCTGGAATAAGAATAGAACCAAGTGCTGAAGTATCAGCAACAGAAGAGCCTGATATACCACCAAAAACCATACTTGATACAACGTTAACTTCAGCTAGTCCACCATGAAAAGGTTTTACCAAGTACAAACAAAAATTAATAATTCTTTTTGTAATTCCACCATGATTCATAAGTTCACCGGCCAAAATAAACATTGGAAGTGCTGTAAGTACAAAACTGTAGCTACCCGCCCAAACTCTCTGAGGCAATATGGCAATCAAAGAAGGTTTTGTAAGTAAGAAATAAAGTATGCCTGAAGCACCCATTGAAAAACAAAGAGGAACTCCTATCAAAACTAAAACGATTAGACTTCCTAATAAAATAGTGATACCCATATTATTTTCCTACCTCTGTTGTCTGTTTGTTAGTGACCAATTCCTTGATCTGAATTATTATGTTTATTGCACAGTAGATACATATAAATGTGCATGAGATTGGAATCATTGAATAGAAATATTTAACAGGCACTCTCATACCACTTGTCAATACATCACCTACTTTACCAATCCAGAAGATGCTGAGTTTGGTCATGTAGAATTCAACAAAAAAGATCACACAATTTATCACTATATCTATTATTTTTTTTGTTTTAGTAGAAAATGATTGATAGAGAAAATCAATTCTGATGTGCTCATCTTCTTTCAAACATAAAACTGCACCATAAAAACTTGAAGCTACGAATAACATGGTTATTCCTTCTTCCGCCCAAATAAATGTTATACCAAATAGATATCGTAGAATTACTGATCCTATTACAAGCAATAACATTAAAAAAATTAGAACTCTACAAAAATAGTCATAAAGAGTATAAAAAATAGAAGCAAATTTAGTCATAAAGATTCCTTAATAATAGACTCTGGGACAATCCCAGAGCCTGTTTATTTAATATATTTTGATATATTAGTTATTTGCTAAAGCACGGATCTGTGCAATTTCGTCAGCTGTTATCACACCCTGTTGGATATAATAATCGTATACTGGTTGGCAAGCATCAACAAATGCCTGAGACTGCTCTTCAGTTAGAGTATTTACTTCCATGTTAGCAGAAAGAACATCATATGCTTTTTTAGTATCTTCTTCAGTCAATGAATCCATGTAGATCATTGCATCATGAGCACAACTTACCAAAACATCCTGTAAATCTTGATCCAAACCATTGAACCAGTCTAAGTTGATATAAAGCAATTCAGCATGATATTGATAGTTTGAAAGTGTTAGATATTTTTGAACTTCATAAAGTTTTTGAGATTCAATATTTGTCAATGGATTTTCTTGTCCATCAGCAATACCTGTTTTAAGAGCCATATATAATTCACTGAATGGAATTGAAACAGGGTTTCCGCCCAATGCATTCATGATTTTAATGATGCTGTCCATTGGAGGAGTTCTCATCTTAAGACCTTTCAAATCAGAAGGTTCTGTAATAGGGCGAACGTTATTGGTGAACTGTCTGAATTCACCTTCATCACCAACTGCAAGAACTTTAATTCCATTTTCTTCTGTACATTTTACTAATTCTGTAGTGAAATCACTTCTTGTTACTTTATGAACCTGTTCCATGCTTGAGAACAAGAAAGGCATTGTGAATACTGATAATTTAGGAGATGCATCTTCAAAAGGTCCACACTGAACACCTTCAAGAGTGCCCATCTTAACAGATTCAATCATCTGCATCTCAGTTCCAAGTTGAGCTGAAGGGTAGATTTCAACCTCAATTCTATCACCACTCTTTTCTTTTACATTTTCAGCGAACATTTCAAGAGCTTTTTGACGAGCTGTCTCCTCACTGAAACTATGACCGATTTTCATAACGATAGGTTTTGAACTTGCTTTATCAGAAGTTTCACCCTGACCATTAGCCATCAAAGGCATGCAGCCTAAAGCTACAATAGTCAAACCAAGAATTAATTTTTTCATATTTTTCCTCCTTTAGAAAAAACAAAATAATTTACTTACAATCAAAAAAAATCAAATTTTATAGCAGAACTAACTTTTTTTAAAATTGTTTCTTTCATAACATTTTTAAATGCTTACTGTGGAATTATGGAATACATTTTTTCATATGTCAACAAAAAATTTATATTTTTTTCACTATATGAAATTTTATAGAGATTGTTGACATTTTAATTGATATTGAGCCAAAAAAATATGGCCTGAAATAATCAGGTCATATTCATTCTAAAATTGAATATCGGATTAAAATTATGCTGTTCTAATTTTGAAAACGATTTTTTTTACTTCAGAAGGTTCTCCAATTGGCAATCCTGGACTGTGCATTTCATGTGGGAAGAATAGTGCAAAATATCCTGGTACGAGTTTCACGGAAGTAAGTTGTTTGCATTTTAAATTAAAAGCATTGCCTTTTTCATCATACTTAAAATCTTCCAAGCATTCACCTGTTTGTACTTCTTCTTGGCCCTCAACTATCATCTGTATGTCTATATCAAGATCATGAACTTCGAAAAGTTTGTCTGAAGTTGTATAAACTTGCTTTGCGTAATAAACATTTGAAAGATCGGTTTCAACTTTACCTATTTCAAATTTTTCATTTTCTATTTTTTCTAACTCTCGCCTGATTGTTTCATAGCCAGGGATTGAACCTGAATAGTTCTTTAAATTCTTTAATTCATCATAAATCATAAAAACTCCTTTTATTTGAATGTCACTATAGGTCTTTTATTGAATTAAGTTAAGTACCAAATAATTATAAAAATTTCATATAGTGAAATAATTAAATTAATTTTTGTTGACATGTGAAATAAAATATAGCATAATCCTCTACGTTAAGGTATAGTTATGTCAGTAACAAATTGAGAATTCAATAAAATAACAATTAGTTGTCTTTTTATTAAATTTTGAAATCTATTAAAAACATTCCTAACTTTATTTCTTATTTTTTATAGGAGGAAAATATGAAAGATTTCACTTATGATGCTCCAACTAAAGTAATTTTTGGAGAGAACACAGAGTTCCAAGTAGGTAAAGAGCTAAAAGCTAGAGGTGCTAAGATAGTGCTTCTTCATTATGGTTCTGAAAGAATGATCAAAAACAACACCATTGGTCCTATCGTTAAATGTATTGAAGACGAAGGAATTAAAGTTGTTATGTTAGGTGGAGTCAAACCTAATCCAAGACTTTCTCTTGTAAATAAAGGTATTGATCTAGCTAAAGAAAACAATGTAGATTTTATTCTTGCTGTTGGTGGTGGTAGTGTTATTGATTCTGCTAAAGCTATTGGTGCAGGTCTCTATAATGGTGGAAATGTTTGGGACTTCTTTACAGGTGAAAGAATTCCTACAGGATGTACCCCTCTAGGTTGTATCTTAACATTGGCAGCAACTGGTAGTGAGATGGGCCATGGAACAGTTATCAACAATGAAGAAACTGGACAGAAGACTCCAATTAAGAATTGCCCTTATACTGTATGTTCATTTGCTATAGAGGATCCTCTATTGACTTTGACTCTCCCAGCTTACCAAACAGCAAGCGGTAGTTTTGATATAATCATGCACACATTAGAACGTTGGTTCTTCAATGGTGAAAGAAATCAATTAACAGATTCTATTGCTGCAGGTCTTTTGAGATCAGTTGTTTCAAACACTGTAAAAGCTATTGATAATCCTAAAGATATCAATGCAAGAGGTGAATTGATGTGGGCTTCAAGCTTGAGCCACAATGGACTAACAGAATGTGGAAACGGCAGTCATGGAGATTGGGCTTGCCACAATCTATCTCATGAACTCAGTGCAAAATATGATAGTGCACATGGTGCAGCTATTGCTTCACTTTGGCCAACTTGGGCAAAATATGTTTACAAAATCAACCCTCTAGCATTTGCAAAACTTGGTTATGATGTATTTGAAACTAAGAACACAGGTGATTTAGAGAAAGATTCTCTTACTACAATTGATGCTGTAAGCAAATTCCTTAAGAAGATTGGTCTTCCAACAAATATTTATGAATTGCTTGGTCAAAAGTTAGATGATGAGGTTCTTGAAGAACTTGCAAATGGTGCATCTTTGAATGGTACCAAAACTTTTGGTGCAATAAAGAATCTTACTAAAGATGATATGTTGAAGATTTACATCGAAGCAAATAAATAAGCTAGCATACTCTTCAAAATGAAACAGCTATCAAGTAATTGATAGCTGTTTGTATTGTAAATAAACATATTAATTAAGTAATATTTGCAAATGTGATAATGATGTTACAAATCAATTGATATTTGAATCATAACATTAGAAATTAAGAAATTTTATTCTCCATCTCATATTGAGAGAAAAAAACTTCAAAAGCCATGATAGAACCTTCAATATCAGCCTGTAGGACTTCTCCTCGACCTGACCAATCCTGTTCTTCATACTTATAAAAACTTTCAAGTTCACCTTTAACTTCATCCAAAGAAAAACCTTCAGCAGTTGAACGATCCCGCAAAGATTTAAGCATTACTTCAAATGATCTATCTAAAATTTGTTCGTATAAATCAATCATATTAAAAAATATAAAATCAATCGGTATCCTTGTCAACATAAGTCAAATATTAATTAAAAAGAATTAAGATTTATATATCACTCCATAGTTTCAGGCAGAAATAGAGCCATTATTTGTGCTATATATCTTCTTTCAACAAGTGATGGCAGTTATCCATTGCTTCTTGAATTGTTGGAAAGATAGATGACTCTTCTATTAATTTTTGTTTTAAAAACTTAGTTTTTAAAGGCTCATTCAATCCACTGAATAACACAGTGATGTTCTTTTTTTCCATAGCAGAGAGTAAAATTTTCAATTTTGCCAATCCATCAGTATCTACGATTGGAACATATCTAAATCTCAACACTAAAAATTGATAACCCGGTTCAAGTTTCTCTTCAATATTTTGCAGATGAAAAACTGATCCAAAAAACATGGGACCATTAATTTCAACAATCCTAATTCGTTTGTCATATTCTCCTAGTTCTTGAGAGAACAGCAGTTGATCATTAACTTTTGAATACATCAGTGGGTTCAGTTCAACACCATCAGCCATTCTTTTCATGAACAGAGTTACAGATAAGATAAATCCAACAGGTATTGCTATGGTCAGATCTGTCACCAAAGTCAGTATAAATGTTGTCAAAAGCACTATTGTTTCATAATGATTTATTTTCAAGCTCTTTATGAATACATCTGGCTCACTCATTCCCCATGCAACAATGATCAGTATTCCAGCCAAAACAGACATTGGAATGTACTTAACAATGGGCATTGCCACTGCATAAATAAAAAGAAGTGTTAGGGCATGTGTTATTCCAGCTATTGGAGTTCTTCCTCCATTATTGACGTTTGCAGCAGTCCTTGCTATTGCTCCAGTTATTGGGATTCCTCCAACAAGAGAGATCATTGTATTTGCCAGACCAACTGCAATCAACTCCACATTTGATCTGTGATGTCCGCCAATCATACTATCAGCTACAATAGCAGATAACAAAGATTCAAGTGCACCTAGCAATGCAATTGCAAAAGCAGATGGAAGCAGTTTAATTATAATATCCATATTTAAATCCAATGGAGTGATCTTTGGCAATTGGAATGTTATGTTAGAAAATCTATCTCCAATTGTATCAACAGGGATATTGAAGATTGCAGTAACAGCAGTCATTATGACTAGAGTTGCAAAAACAGCTGGTATTTTTTTTGTAAGACGAGGTATCAGAACAATAGTGATTATCGTCATCACTCCTATCAATAGAGACCATGGATCAGTCTTACTTATATATCTTCCATAATAAGTTAACTTCTGCAGGAAAGCACTGGGTACATCGTTGTTAGGAAGTCCCAAGAAATCATTTATCTGTGTTACAAAGATTATGATAGCAATTGCTGCTGTAAATCCTGTTATGAGAGTCTGTGGAATATATTTGAGGAAAGCTCCCATTTTAAACAATCCCATCAATATGAGGATTATCCCTGCAAGGAAAGTCGCTATCAATAATCCTTCCATTCCGTATTCTCTTATAATAGATGCAACAACAACAATAAAGGCACCTGTAGGGCCACCGATTTGCACACGACTTCCTCCGAAAAAAGAAACGAGCAATCCTCCGACGATAGCTGTAAGAAGACCAGTTTCTGGTGATACTCCTGAAGCAATTGCAAATGCAATAGCAAGAGGTAGAGCTATAACTCCAACTATAATACCACTGCTGATATCTCTTTTAATTTGTTCCTTTGAAATACCTTCTTTTACAAGGGTCAAAAGCTTTGGTTCCCATTCTTTATTTATCAATTGAAATCTCCAGAGCGCAATATATTTCAGTTTGTAAACTAAGTCAATTACTTTCAGAAATATATAAATAAATTGCATTAAAGAGCGTTAAAGGTGGATTTTTTCAAGATTTTTAAAAGATTAATTTTTATAAGAACTCACATAATTGAGCTGATATGGCTAAAATAATTCTTCATCAGGATAGATGATGAGATATAACAAATTATTGTGTGGAGCAAGCGATGAAGTAAATTATAAAATAAGAATTTTCATTCATCATTTTCTCAACTTAAAGATTCTCAGCATCATCATAGATTCTTCTTTTTTCACTGTCAGATGTAACAGCCGAGACAACAAAAGCTATGATTATTATGCCTGGAATATCTATCAGCAAACGAGTCATGGCAAACTTCATTCCTAAATTTGCAATTTCAAATAGCACCATACCCACTTTTGCACAGGACCAAGCACCTATAAAGATGAGGACATTGGTGAATTTAACACCTTTTTTCATAAGAACTGCAGCAACAGGAAATGCTCCATATAGAGGACCTGCAGCACAGGATCCAACCAAGAAGGCCAATATTATTCCCAATATTCCAGATTTCTCTCCCATAAGATGAACCATAGCTTCTTTAGGAATCCATACATCAAGAAGCCCAATTAAAATAAAAATAGGAGGAATAAAAAACATCATCTGTTTGAATGACTTATATGTGGTCTTCACTGAATTCATACCTATTTCTTTATTCAGAATGAAAACAACAGATAATATTATGAGGGATGAGATGAACAATCTATATTTTCTTAAAATTTTCAAATAGCCACCCCCATCACAACTGCAATAACATTTGCAACTATGAATGAAAACAGAAATGCAATTATATTTCTCAATATGGTAACACTCTTTCCAAAATATTTAATTTCTAACGGGATTGAAGCCAATTGAACCATAAACAATGTTGAGAGGAATGCTCCTACTTGCATATATCCAGCTCCATTACTAAGAAAGATCTTGACCATCGGAAAGGCAACAAAGGAAGGGATCATTGCAAAGGTGCCAAAAACACCTGCCAATAAAGTACCTATCCATCCAGATTCAGAGCCAATGAATTTTGAAATCAATTCAACATTGATGATAGATATTATCATACCTACCAAAACAAGCACTCCCAAAAACATTGGAAGGACATGTGAAAATGATTTCCATGCTTTTAGGAGAGATTTTTTCGTTTTCGCTTTATCTCTTACAAAAGATAAAACCAGCAGTACTGCTGTAATTATGTACAATATCTTATTCATGCAATGTGTCCCTCATTGTTATTGAGAAGCATCTTGTTTGATATAGATTTCTTTCAACATGAATTCTTGACCACTGAGCATCTCCCAGTCATCTGCATTGCATATAGGACATCTACCTTTACTTTTGATCACATTGAAAACCTTGTTGCAATGATGACAGAGCCCATTACCTGGAATCATTTCAATTTTAAGTTTTGAACCTTCCAACTTAGAGCCACTGCATGCATTGGGATAATATTCTTTCATATAGCGAGGCACGATTGATGACAGTTGCCCTATTTGAACGACAACTGTATCAATTTTATCAATGTGATTTTCAGACATGGCGTTTTCCACCATATCAACTAATTCTACAAGAATGGTTAATTCATGCATCTATAGGTACAAACTATCACGATTAGGATTCAGAGCAATATTGATCTTTCGACCAATTGCACGTTTGACTGCATGTGGTTTGATATTTTCATAACCAAAGCTCTTTGCATCAAAGACTCTCGATAATGAAATTGCATCAAACTTACATCGGACAGTACATTCTCCACAACCTATGCATTGATTTGGATCTACACGAGCAGCTCCACATTCCAAGCATCTATGTGTCTCTTTCTGTACTTGCTCCTCTGTTAATGTCATTCTAGGATCACTGAATGTTTTTTCTTTAGATGCATCATGAGCAACCTTCTCTCGTTTGGCATTATCATAACTTGCATAATCAACATTATCCTTATCAAGAATTAAGAACTCTCTTCTGTTTCTACCCAATGTCAGAGTTTGACCTGGATGAACAAATCTGTGAATTGAATCACTTCCTTCCTTACCTGCAGCAATTGCATCAATTGCAAATTTAGGACCTGTATAAACATCACCACCAACAAAGATATCATCTTCTGCAGTCTGTAAAGTCAGGCTATCTGCAACAGCAGCTTTTCCAGGACGTAATTCAACAGCACTTCCTTCCAGCATATTGCCCCATTCAATGGACTGTCCAATTGAAAGAAGAACTGTATCTGCAGGTACTGTCTTGGTATTTTTCTCATCATATTTAGGACTGAATTTATGATTTTCATCAAACACACTCAGACATTTTTTGAATTCAACACCAGTTACTTTTTTATTCTCTACAATAATACGGGTTGGACCCCATCCATTATTTATACCAATGTCTTCTGATTTTGCTTCAGACACCTCATCATCTTCTGCAGGCATCTCTTCAGCACTCTCTAGACAGAACAATTCAACCTTATCTGCACCAGTTCTAACAGAGGTACGAGCAACATCTATTGCAACATTACCACCACCAATAACAACTACATTACCAGGAGTCTTAACTTTTTTTCCAAGATTAACATCACGTAAGTATTCAACACCAGCAATAACTGATTTATTGTCCTCACCTTCAATACCTAATTTGCGACCACCCTGTGCACCAATTGCTACATAGAAAGCCTTGTATCCCTGATTTCTCAGCTCATCTAAAGAGATATCCTTACCAACCTCTACACCACATTTAATTTCAACACCGAGCTTTCGAATGACATCAATTTCAGAATCAATAACACCTTTTTCCAGGCGGAAAGAAGGAATACCATATTTGAGCATTCCTCCAGGTTCATCTAGCTTTTCAAATACAGTTATTGAATAACCTTTTTGTGCTAGAAAAAATGCACATGACAGACCAGAAGGACCTGCACCAACAATTGCAACCTTTATATTATGATAATCGAAGAGCTTTTCAGGAATGAATTGATTTGCTTCCTGCATCTCTCTATCTGCAATAAACTTCTTGATATCATCAATAGCAACAGGATCATCAATTCCATTTCTAGTGCATTCTTGTTCACAAGGATGAGGACATATGCGTCCACATACAGAAGGAAATGGATTCTCTTTCTTTATGAGTTCCAGAGCTTCATCATATTTACCTAAAGATGCCAACTTAACATATCCTTGAACAGATATATGAGCTGGGCAGGTAGCCTTACAAGGAGCTCCACCAGTTTTATAAGTGTTCTCGAAATTCTCACGGAAATCAGGATTATAGCGTTCCTTACCCCAATTATGATTATCAGGTAAAGGCATCTCAGGATATTTAATTTCAGTTTTGGTACATAGATTTGAACCAAGTTTTACAGCATTTGCTGGACATGTTTCCACGCACTGGCCACAACCACCACATTTCTCAGGATCAACTTTAGCAACATAATTTGAACGAGACATATTGGGAGTGTTGAAATATTGGCTTGTACGTAGAGCCAAACAGACGTTACGCTCACAGTTACATATAGCCCATATCTTATTTGTGCCATCCATATTTGATACTTGATGCATGTAGCCTCGTTTTTCTGCAAGTGCCAATACTTCTTCGGCTTCTTTCTTGCTTATACGTCTAGCTTTCTTTGTTGCAATACAGCTTTCAGCAGTGGCACCCAAAATCAAGCACATCTCTTCTGGAAGATTTCCGGTTCCTTCTCCCATCTGCTCACGAACCAAACGACACTGGCAAGGTGCCAGTGCAATATGATTTTGATATTTGGTTAGCCAGTAAGATATTTCTTCATAAGGGGCTTTCCTGGTTTCAGCTTGTATTGCTGATTCAACTGGAATGACACGCATCGCACCATTACCCATAGGCATTGCTGTAACAACTTGTTCAACAGTGTCTTTGGTATATTGTTCAAAGGCTCGAGCAATTTCAGGATGTGCATTTGCATTCTCACGATTTAGCATCATCAACTCAAAAATACCTGGAACAAATATTGGTAATTCAAATCTATCTGTGCCATCGCTCTGAGGCTTCAATTCAAGAATACCATAATCTGCAAGCTGCATGCACATATCAAAAGTATCTGCATAGGTCATTTTATTACGTTCTGCTAGATCTTCAACTTTCTCTTCAATACGTCTTTTCATTGAAATCAGCAAATCAGCCTGCTCATCCGTCAATAAGTCTGCAAATACATAATATTCAGGATCTTTTTCAGTGTAATTTACTTTGCGTCCAGCTACGTGTTGAGCCAGCTCCAAAATCTTTTGTCTAAAAGCCATCTTCCCCTTCCTTTTTGTGTAGAATTTTCTATTGCTATCCCTTTATTGTTTCATCTGCCATTTCAGCTAACCAAGCTGCCCAAGCTTCAACACCCTCTCCTGTTTTTGCTGAAATAGGGAATATTTTGATATTTGGATTTAGTTTTAAAACTCTTTCTTTTAAAGCATCCATATCAAAATCAAATACAGATATTGTATCTATTTTATTAACAATTAAGGCATCACATATTTTAAACATTTTAGGATATTTCAGTGGCTTATCATCACCTTCAGGAACAGATAAAATCATTGCATTCTTAACTGCACCAGTATCAAAAGAAGCAGGACATACTAAATTCCCTACATTTTCAAGCACTGCGATATCAATATCTTCTGTTCCAACCTCATCCAGTCCCTGTTTGGTCAATTTGGCATCTAGATGACACATACCGCCTGTATGTAATTGAATTGTTTTGACACCTGCAGCTGCTATCTTCTTAGCATCCACATCAGAATCTATATCTGCTTCTAAAACACAAATGCGATATTTATCCTTAAGCAACTTGATGGTCTGCAGTAGAGTTGTAGTCTTTCCAGAACCTGGAGAACTCATCAGATTGAGCAAAAAAGTATTCGTCTCTTTCATATCTGAGCGAACTTTTTCTGCTGCTTCATCATTGCTGCTGTAAATACTTTTTTGTATTTGAATAATTTTAAACTGATCCATTTGAACTCTCTCTTTTATTGTTTAGATTATTCAAGGTTAACCCCGAAATATTCTTAAGTCAATGAAAATTTATTTAGTAATTAGAAGCACAGTAAGGAGATATTGATAAAAACTATCCATAATCTTGGACATGTGTGTAAAATTTATATATTTATGTTACTTTTTGTCCTGTAAAGAATTAATTCATCCTATTAAAATCATCATAATTAGTGCAAATTTTGTCTATCAAGCATCATTTGAGAAATGGTTTTTCAACCAGAAGTTACAAGCAATAACAAAAAACAATGGCTAAAGTGAGCAAAAGGTCATACCATGAAGATGTCGTTTTACATCTTATAATTTTTGTAATATTTTATATCACGATGTATGCTATGAAAGGAGAATCCATGAATTTTGAATATAAAGAATATGTATTAAGAAAAGCTGAAGCAAAAGATGCACAAGAATTATTAAAAATAACGAATGATGATGAAATTATGAAATATTATGGAGAATCAGGAGCTCATATAAAAGACGAAGAAGAAGCTTTAATGGAAATTAATTGGAACATCAGTCAATTTGATCATAATGCTGGCATGTGGGTAATTACAAAAAAAACAACAGATGAATATATAGGTGATATTGGATTTAATAAATACATCAAAGCTCACAATAAAGTTGAAGTTGGATACAAGCTGAAGAAAGAATATTGGGGTGAAGGTATCATAACAAATTTTTTAAATCAGCTTATCAATTATGGTTTCACTGAATTGAATTACAATAGAATTGAGGCTTTGGTTGATGTCAATAATTTTGCATCCAAGCGTGTTCTATTAAAAAACGGCTTCTCCTTAGAAGGAGTTTTAAGAGATTATGAATTTGAATATGGACACTATGTAGATTTGGAAATGTATTCAATCATAAAGCGTACTTTTAATAGATAATTTGTATTGCCAACATAAAATAGATTTCATTGAAAATAATGAGCTCACCTAATCTTATTAAATCAATGCTGAATATGTAAGAACAAAATCATGCATTCAGAGCATAAAAAATGTAGACAAATGCAATTGAATAAAATCAAGGCTGCAGATGTCTACATCACAGTAACTATTATTTCATACCCGCCAATGAAAGTTTGACCTTCTCTAGGTCTCTCTTCCTTTCAAATAACGGAGCTTTGTTTGTTTCATAAGCAACGAGATTCTCTTCAAAAGTAGTAACACGTTCTTTATTCATGTAAAGTACTCCCAATGGGAACTTCTCCATCTCCAATGATTTTCTAAATGCTTCAACTTGATCATATGGATCATACTTGTCATCAAGATAATAACTGTGCTCTTTGAACCATGCAAAGTTATTTAACTTGTTGAAGGATACACAAGGTTGGAATATATCGACTACAGCATAACCTTTATGTAAGATTGCTTTTTTGATGATCTCTTTTGTCTGTTCTTGATCACCACTGAAAGCTCTTGCAACAAATGATGCTCCAAGAGAAATTGCTACAGCCATAGGATTGAAAGGTTCATTTGTGACCCCAAAAATCTGCAGAGTTGTCTTCATTCCTTTTGATGTAGTTGGAGATGCCTGACCTTTTGTCAGACCATATATCATATTGTTATGAACTATGTTTGTAATATTTACATTTCTTCTTATTGCATGAATGAAGTGATTTCCACCCTCTCCATACATATCACCCTCTCCACTTTCAGCAATAACTGTCATTTTAGGATTTGAAGCCTTAACTGCAGTTGCAACTGGTAGAGCTCTTCCGTGAAGGCCGTTGAAGAAATTGGTATTTACGTATTGAGGCATCTTAGCAGCTTGACCAATTCCTGAAACCATAACAGTGTTCTCTTGTTCAAGCTCGAGTTCATTCATCGCTTTTTTAACTATTTCAAGTATGGAAAAATTTCCACATCCAGGACACCATGCTATATCTTGATTGCTAATATCAAATTTGTTTTTCATTATTTATCTCCTGCTACTTCATTGATTTTTTCAACCAATTCTTCTAGATAAAAATGCATGCCATTGTATTTTAATATCTTATGTTCAATTTCAACACCTGTAACTATTTTTAATAACTTTGCAAACTGTGCAGTTGCATTGTTCTCAATAATTATTATATTTTTTGCTTTATCCAAATATGGCTTGATTTTGTCACTGATAGGATAAACTTGAGTGAAATGAAGATAACCAATTTTTTTGTTGTTGATTTCCTTCAGAGCATCATTAATTACATTGTATGTTGAACCCCAACCAATAATTAAGGTTTCGTAATCCTTATTTCCAGTGAATACAGGTTCTATTATATCTTTCTTGATGAGCTCCAACTTATTGAGTCTCTTATCTGTCATTTTGACTCTGATATCTAAATCTTCTGTCAATCTACCATATTCATCATGTTCATCACTATCAACATGAACCAATCCATCACCAAATCCAGGAATGCCTCTTGGAGATATACCACTTGCATTGAGTTTGTATCGTTTGTAATCCTTAGCAGTTTTTATGATTTGATTATCAACTTTTGTATCAAGGTCTAATTCTTTGGTATTGTAGAAACTATCCAAGAAATACTGATCAGTAAGAATTATTACTGGTACCTGGTATTTATCTGCAAGGTTGAATGCTTCTGCCGTGGTCTTAACTGTGTTTTCAATACTAGATGGAGCCAATATAATACGTGGGAATTCACCATGACCAGAATAAAGAGCTACTTCTAAATCTCCCTGTTCTGTTCTAGTTGGAAGGCCTGTTCCAGGTCCTGGTCTCTGAGCAATGTGAACTACTATAGGAGTCTCAATGATTCCAGACAGACTGATGCCCTCTCCCATGAGTGCAAATCCTCCACCTGAGGTTGTAACCAGAGCTCTTGCTCCAGCATACCAAGCTCCAATACCCATATTTATAGCAGATATCTCATCTTCTGCTTGCTCAACTACTATTTCCATCTCTTTTGAGTGCTCTGATAAAAATGTCAGCACACCAGTTCCAGGAGACATAGGATAGGAAGAAATAAAATTACATCCACCCATTAAAGCTCCATAACCTACTGCATCATTTCCGTTTAAGAAATAGTCATCTTTAATTTTTGGATTTCTCTTTATATCGATTCTTACTTTAGAATCATCATACAGAGATTTTCCCAACTCAAATCCACTTTTTGCAGCTTCAATATTATTATCAACTATAGCTTTGCCTTTACTTTCAAATTTTTCAGTTACAAATTCATTAAGTAAATCAAGATCGCTATTAAATAAAGCTAGAACGACACCACAAGCTACTATATTCAAATAGATCTTACTTCCAATTTCTTTGGCAATCTTCAACAATGGAATGTCGATGATCTCATACTTGGTATCAGTCAACAATTCTTTATCACCAAGAATTATAGTATTGTCAGAAAGTCTATCTGCAACATGATCTATAGCTTTGCTATCTAAAGGAATAAGAATATCAATTTTATCTTTCATCGATTTAACATTCTTATCTGAAACCCTTATGATTGTAGAATTGCTTCCACCACGAATTCTGGACATGTATTCTTTTGTCCCAAAAACATTGTATCCACTTTTCTTCAAAACATGGACCAAAATCAATTCTATAGTTTTTATGCCTTGGCCTGCTTCGCCACATAAAACAATAGAAACATCTTCTTTAAAAAAATTATCTCTTTTATCCATATACACCTCAAAGAATGATATAATCATTCCTTTTTAAATTTTGCTGAATTAGTTGTTTCTCAAGATTTCTTTATCTTTACAAATTAAAAATCTCAAGCAAGACTATCTTTTTTATGTTCCAAATGTTCGTTCAAAATAGCTGATTCACGCTGAAGAGTTATATTTATTACCTAACCCCGGTACCTCAACTAATTTCTTTATAAATATAACTTTCCTGCAGCTCTCCTCTTTTTCATCAGTGTTATTTCAAATCTTTCTTTATAAAAATATTACCTTCATAACAAAAATGGTCGGTCGATTGATGCACATAGCCAAAATAAAGAGTTCAACGTCTTCCTGGCATCCAAATCACCAAATGTAAAAATCTTTAGACCATCAGCTACCCCGCAAACGAGGTAGCATGTTTTTATTTAAACCATATACTTTATGTCTGATGTATATGTTGGATATGCCCATGGAAGCTCCTTCAATGCAGAAGATGGCAATCCATGCTTTATAGCAAAAGCAAATAGATTGATAAGCTCTCCTGCATAAGGGCTTACAATATGAGCACCCAGCAGCTTTCCTGATTCAGAGTCAGTAACAGTTTCATAATAGATATGTTTGGAATTAAGTCTGCGGTAATTCATCATTCCACTTCCTGATCCCTTTTTGACTGTTACCTTATGTCCCTGAGCTTCAGCTTTTTCTGCAGTCAATCCAACACTTGCCATCTGTGGATATGTAAATACAACAGAAGGAACAGAATCGTAATCAACCTGTTTGCTTTTATTTCTGATGATATTGGCTGCAGCTGTTATTGCCTCCATGTCTGCAACTGGTGCAAGCATTATTGAGGAAACACAATCACCTGCAGCGTAAATACCTTCTACAGAACTCTGCATATATTCATCAGTTATAATTCCTCTTCTATCATATTTTATTCCAACTGCATCAAGGTTAAGACCTTTTATCTCAGGTGCTCTTCCTATACCAGCAATTACATATGCACTATCAAAATCACCATGCTTTAAAGTACTTACTCTGTATCCATCCTTGGTCTTTTTGATTCCAGATACATCAACTCCAGTGATCATCTTGATGCCATGCTCTTCTGCTGATTCAACAACAGGAGATAACAAGGTTTGAGGAAATATATTGAGAAAACTGTCACCTTTCTGAAGAACAGTTACCTGACTACCAGCAAGTGCTGCTACAAAGGCAAATTCTAGAGATATGTAACCACCACCAATAAATACAACAGATTTAGGAACTTCCTTAAGTTCTAGAAAATCATCACTTCCATGAGGCAGGACACTTCCTTCCATCTTAAGTTGAACAGCAGAAGCTCCAGTAGCAATGATAAATGCTTTAGCATTGAGAACTTTACCAGAGTCTCCAACCAAAATACTTTTTTCATCCCTAAATGCAGCAGTGCCTTCATAACTATCAATGCCATTATCTTTAAGAAACTTTTTTGTATTCTCTGTAACTTTGGATGTGAATTCTCCCTTGAATGTCTGCAGTTGAGTCCAATCAGTAACAGCAGGAGTTTTATACCCCTTTCCAAGTAAAGCACGAGTTTCAGCTGCAATATGAGTATTGTTAACCAAATATTTCTTTGGTTGGCAACCTCTTAAAGCGCAGGTGCCGCCAAAAGGTCGATTATCAACAACTGCAACTTTCTTTCCTTTTTGAGCCAATAGTCCAGCTGCTGTCAAACCAGCAGTTCCACTTCCAATCACAATAGTATCATACATAATTTTTTTCCTTTACATCTTGTCAAACATCACTCTTCGTTCTTAAAAGATTTTATTCATCAATTTTTCACTTGGTTGCATCAACATCTTGACGTATTGTGATCTCTTATATGCCAATTCATCTTTTCCATTCAGTTGTCCACTGCTCATCTTTCCACGGAAATCATCTAGAGTTGAATAATGTTTTTCATCCATCCATTTTTCTAATCCAGTTAAAATGGTTTCAATATGTTTTGGACCATTCTTATAGAGTGTGGATACAAGCTGAACAGCATCAGCTCCAGCTAGAATCATGCGTATTACATCATCAGAATCCATTATTCCAGTACTTGAACATATGGAGCTCTTTATATTTCCTGAAATGAGACCTGTAAATTTTAATGGAAGTCGATTGTCATCTTTGCTACTGAAGTTAAATGGTAATGTAAACTTTTCATTTTTAATATCAATATTTGATTGGAAGAATCTATTGAATAGAACAAATCCATTGATACCTATATTATCCATTCTTTTGATCATGCCAGTTAAATCAGTATAATAAGGACTGAGTTTCACACTTATTGGTAAATCTATTGCCTTTCTGACCTTTCTAAGAATAGCAAGTTGTTCCTCTTCAATCTTTGATGAACTGGTGATGCTATTATCCGGTGAGCTATATAAATTCAGTTCAATACCATCTACACCTGTGTTTTCAATTTTCTTAGCATATTCAACCCAAACTTTTTCATTGACTGCATTCAAGCTAGCTATAACTGGAATATCACAATTTTCTTTAGTTTTTTTGATCCAATACAGATGATAATCAGGTCCTTTTTCTTCTAATTCAGGGAAGAGAGTCAGTCCTTCAGGATGAATATCATCATGCTCATGAAGGTCTTTGTCTAACTCAAGAGATTCCAATTGGATTTCTTCTTCAAATAGTGACTTGCAGACAATAGCTCCTGCTCCAGCCATCTCAATTTTTTTTATCATATCTAAATTGGATGTCAGTCCAGAAGCACCTGCAATAACAGGACTTTTTAATTTTAATCCCATGTACGAAGTAATTAAATCAGCCATAATACAATCTCCTTATTAAATTTCAGAATATCAATAAATTTATTATATGCCATTCAAGTAATGAATTTTATATATTTATTTCTACATCTTTTATTAAAACATACACCCAAATGGTGAATAGTTCTGTCTGTTATCACACATAGTGGACAATGATAAGAATGCCCTTTTTTGTACAAAGGTCCTGTTTGATTCACTCATTTGATGAATTCCTTCACAATAACTACCAGATAAAACAATAAAAAGTTAATTTTTTATAGTATATAGAATAAATTACGAATTCCACTTCAGCTCTTGATAATTATCTTTACAATCTTTTTGTAAATATGTCGTTAAGATTATTCTACTTCAAAAGTCTATAGTTACCACCAACATAGCGTCTGGATATAGCACTTGAGAGCTCCAAGTTGCACCCATAATGCATTATTTGATTGACGATTGATAAACTATGAATTAGTGTAGTAATAAGGATACAATTGAAATATGAATAACAACAATAAACAAAGTCCAAATGACGCTCATATGAATTTCTTACTTGCATCACTACCTGAGTCAGAGTTCAAGCGTCTTATTCCTAATCTCCAATTAGTGAATCTTCCTTTGGGAAAGTGTCTCTCTGAATCAGGAGAGCAGATGAGTTGTGTTTATTTTCCAACTACTGCAATTGTCTCATTACTTTACAATATGGAAAATGGGTCCTCTGCAGAAATAGCTGTCGTAGGTAATGATGGTGTGGTTGGAATCTCTTTATTTATGGGGGGATTATCAACTCCAAACAGAGCAATAGTTCAAAGCAGTGGTTATGCATTCAAGTTGAATGAATCTTACCTTAAATCTGAATTCAATCGTTCAAAAGTTTTCCAGAATCTAATGCTGCGTTATACAATGGCATTATTTGCACAGATATCACAGACTGCGGCGTGCAACAGATATCATACAGTTGAGCAGCAGTTATGCAGATGGATTCTGCTGCATTTGGATAGATTGCCTTCAAACGAACTTTTTATGACACAGGAATTGATTGCAAATATGCTTGGTGTACGAAGAGAGGGAGTTACTATTGCTGCTGAAAAACTTCAAAAAGCTGGTTTGATTTCATATCGCAGAGGACACATAACAATATTAGATAGGCATGGTCTTGAAGAGAGAGTTTGTGAATGTTATGAGAGTGTAAATAAAGAAGTTGGTCGACTTTTTAAAAAAAGCATTGAGTGATGGTCTTTCAGATATATTCTTACTATACACAATATATAAAAATTTTATGAAGGAAATATCTACTCAATATTGATCTGACATAATTCAAATGAGCTCCAAATGAAGACGATTTATTATGTTGAATTCTCTTGCCGGTAACTGTATTAAAATCGTTCAGTTATTCTGCCATGAACACCCTCATTATATTCTAAAATTTTCACATAATAAAAGCTTTGATATTTGTCTTATTATGAACAATAAATGACAGATAGTATTCCGCATTTGAAAATATAAATACCATAATGAGGCGATTTAAGTACTAATATCTTGACATCTGAATGGCAACAACTGTAGCATTTAATATTATGAGTACATTTAAAATTAGAAAAGTAACCGACTCTTTTCACCCCTCAAACAAAAATTCTATAGCACAGATTTTTGAAATTTTGAGAAGTCATTTTTCATCAGTTAAAGAAGATAAAATAAACGAAATTCTTGAACAGATGAAGGACCCAATGAAGTATAAATTCTCCTCAACTATCTTTGTAGCTGAGGACAGTCAAGCAAATGTAAAAGGATTTGCAATCCTTTTCTATATGCCTGATACAAATTTCTGTTATCTAGATTATTTGGCTGTAAAACCTGGGAAGACTTCTTCAGGAATTGGCAGTGCAATTTATGAAAGAATCAGAGAGGAGGCTCAATTGCTCAATACGGTAGGTATTTTTATGGAATGCCTTCCTGATGATCCATCTCTATGTAAGGATCAAAGCGATATCAAACAAAATCAATCACGTCTCGCTTTCTACGAGCGTTATGGTGCACGTCCAATTATTGGAACTAAATATGAAACTCCAGTAAATCCAGAGGATGATTGCCCACCTTATCTTGTTTTTGATAATTTAGGAAATGATTATGATTTATCAGCATCAATGGCAAAAAAAATTGTAAAAGCAATTTTACAGAGAAAATATCCTGACTATTGCCCTGAAGAATATGTAAAAATGGTTGTTTCCTCAATAAAAACCTCACCAGTTCAATTACGTGATTACAGATATATAGATAACAATCGTCCAATTGAAAAACATAAGGCAATCAAGAATTTGATTCCCCTGATTATAAATGACAAGCATGAGATTCATCATGTAAGAGAGAGAGGATATATTGAATCTCCTGTTAGAATTTCAAGTATTGTAAAAGAAATATCTAAGCTAGAAGCTTTCAAGCAGATTCCATCAAGAAGTTTCCCTGATAGATATATCTTGGAAGTTCACAATCCAAAATATTTCAATTACTTCAAAAAGGTATGCAGTGCTTTTCCTGAAGGAAAATCCATATATCCATATGTATTCCCTGTAAGAAATGCCACACGTCCACCTCATGATTTATCTGTACTTGCTGGTTATTATTGTATTGATACTTTCACCCCGCTGAACAAAAACGCATTCATTGCCTCTCGTGCAGGTGTTAACTGTGCACTGACTGGATCTGAATTGCTGCTTGAAGGTTATCATACGGCTTATGCCTTAGTCAGACCACCAGGACATCATGCGGAGCGTGATGTATTTGGAGGATTCTGTTATTTCAATAATGCTTCTATAGCAGCACAGTTCCTTTCAAGTTACGGAAAAGTCGCTATTCTTGATATAGATTACCACCATGGAAATGGACATCAGCAGATTTTTTATTCCAGAAAAGATGTTTTAACTGTTTCAATTCATGGTAACCCTTCTTTTGCCTATCCTTATTTCTCTGGTTTTGCAGAGGAGACTGGAGAAGATGAAGGAGTAGGTTTCAATCAGAACTATCCGTTGAAAGAAAACATAACGGGAAAAGAGTATCTTAAGGTTTTAATCAAAGCTATCAAAAGAGTCAAAGATTTCAATCCTGAGTATCTTGTTATAAGCCTTGGACTTGATATTGCAAAAGGTGATCCAACCGGAACTTGGTCCTTATCTGCAAATGATTTTAAGAATAATGGTATCGAGATTGGAAAATTGTCCTTCCCTATTTTGTTTGTCCAAGAAGGTGGATACAAAAATAGAACGTTGGGAATCAATGCTCGTAATTTCTTTGAGGGATTCTTGTCATCAAGAGTAAAATAACTATTATTTGATATGCATATTAATCTTAGTGATGAAATGCATCACATTTATGGTTTATTTTGATAATATCTAATAATATAACTCAATGAAAATCTCAAATCCAATGAAATATTGGAGATGAGATTTTTTATTAGAAACTAATTATATTTATTCAAATTGAAACCTTAGTTTCAACACATTAAAATGGTTATCTAATTGATTTGGATTAAATTATACTTTCTAGTTCCAAGTCCAATTTCTTCACCATGTTTTACACTAACTTCCCAGCTAGTATTAGGATGAGCTTTATGGAATTTGTCATGTGAATCTTCATTGCAGGTATTACCAATTAAACTAGTAGGCACACTTGGTGCTTTATTTACTAAATCAACACATGCTTGGTCTAAAGCAATTGGATCAAAACTTGCTAAAAATCCTACATCAGGAACAATAGCTAATCCATTTTCAGCATGACAGTCACAATCTGGAGATACATCAATAACTAAAGAAATATGGAAATTAGGTCTTCCATCTAATACAGCTGATGTGTATTCTGCAATTCTTTCATTTAGATCATCATTAGCAGAATCCCATTGAGGTTTGATAGCATTCTTAGGACAAACAGCGATACATCTTCCACAACCTACACAGTTGTCATCGTTTATACGATATTTTTTATTCTCAAGTTTTGTTGGTGCATCATGTGCACAAATCCTTGAACAAGAACCACAACCAATACATTCTTCTTCATTTATTATAGGTTTGCTTGTAGCATGCATTTGCATCTTACCTGCTCTAGAGCCACAACCCATTCCAATATTTTTTAAAGTTCCACCAAATCCTGTTGATTCATGACCTTTAAAATGTGTTAAAGAAATGATAATGTCAGCATCCATAATTGCTCGTCCAATAGCAGCTGTTTTAAAATGTTTTCCATTTTTTACTGGAACCAGTACTTCATCGCTACCTTTAAGTCCATCTGCAATAATGGTTTGACAACCTGTTGTATAAAGGTTAAATCCATTTAAATTTGCACTATCTAAATGATCAAGAGCATTCTTCCTGCCACCTACATATAATGTATTGCAGTCTGTTATAAATGGTTTTCCACCTAATTCTTTAATTTCATCAGCTAAAACTTTAACATAATTAGCTCTTATAAAAGATAGATTTCCAGGTTCTCCAAAATGCATTTTTATAGCTACATATTTATTTTCAAAATTTATTTTATTTAATCCTGAACTTTTTAGTAAATCTTTCAAGATTTTTAAACGACTTGGGCCTTGTGAAATTGGAAGTTTTGCAAAATATACATCTGATTTTTCCATTCAAATACTCCTACTTTAATTTTTATAACCTCACTTTACTATTTAATTAAAGAAAAAAAAAGTGAAATAAGCGGCTTCATTTATTTCATATAGCACATTTGAAAAGAAGCCATAAATTCACGAAAAAATTATAGATAAAATCTCTTATAAAAAAGAACAATTATTGTAGTTATCAAGAAACATAATTTCAGACAGCTAAAAAATTTTCAGCCAAGTAAAATCATTTTCTAGTAATTTTAAGATATCATGCTCAGCTATGAGCAAAATTCATTTAACATTTGAATAGTTCTTAAGGTTCAATTAAATAAGGAGTCTACATGCACTGCAACGATAGGTTACTATAAAATAAAAAATTGCTGAAAATAGCTATATATCCAGTTTAATACAAGTATTAATACACCTTCGACTATACTAGAAATAAAATCAATATTTTGTATTTTATCGATTATAATCGAAATTTATTTGATTTAATTCAGCATGTATAGTAGAATAGAAAAGGAGGATGTTATGAATTATATTTCTAGACCTAGGTATATTGAAAAGATTAAGCAATTTATAGACAAACCAGTTATTAAAATCTTAACAGGAATGAGACGTGTTGGTAAATCAACAATTCTAATAATTATAAAAGATGAAATTTTAAGGAATATTCCTGATGATAATAAGATTTATCTAAACTTTGAATCGATGGAATTTTTTAATATTACTGATGCAAATGCTTTGCTTAAATACTTAGAACCCTTGTTGGAAAACCTAAAAGGGAAAATATATTTCTTCTTTGATGAAATTCAACTTGTAAATGGTTGGGAAAAAGTCATCAATGGACTTAGAGTTGATAAAGACTGTGATATTTACTTAACAGGATCAAACTCAACTCTTCTATCTGGGAATATTGCAACTCTACTAGCAGGAAGATATGTAGAATTTGAAATCCAACCTTTTACATTTAGTGAGTTCACACAAGTATTTGATGATATGAATTTATCCAAAGAAGATTTATTTGATAAATTCATAAAAATTGGAGGACTACCTTTTTTAAAATACTTTAAATTGGATGAAACACCTAGCTTGAAATATCTGAATGATGTTTACAATACAGTATTGGTAAAGGATATTTTGCAATACAACAACATCCGAGATGTGGATATATTTAACCGTATTTTATCCTATGCAATAGAAAATATAGGTCATACTTTTTCAGCTAATAGTATTAAAAAATATTTTAAAACCGAAAACAGAAAGGTTTCTGTGGATACAATCTTAAATTATTTAGAATTTTGCAGCAAAGCATTTATCATAAAGAAAGTATCAAGATATGATACTATAGGTAAAAAAATACTCAAAGTAGATGAAAAGTACTATTTAACAGATCATGGATTTCGTCAAGCAAAAGGTTTTTCAAATACCAAAGATATTGAAAGAACGCTAGAAAATATTGTTTATGTTGAGCTTATTTCTAGAGGCTACGATGTAAAAATTGGAAAAGTGAGAAACAGAGAAATTGATTTTATTGCTAAAAAGAACAATCAATTATATTATTACCAGGTTTCATATATGATGGGAGATGAAAAAACACGAGAAAGAGAATTTGGGGTTTATAAATCATTAGAAGACAATTTCCCAAAATATGTATTATCGATGGACCGTATTGATTTTAGTCAAGATGGTGTAATACATAAAAATATTATTGATTTTCTATTAGAAGATACTATTGAATAATTATATTTTCAAAGATTCCTTTTGCTATTTCTTAAAAATACTGTCATAAATTATTCTAAGGATTATTAACAAAAAGCATTCAACTATAAATAATTTTGATTATAAAATAAAAAGTAATAATATTACTGTGAAAATGTTAGTGGTTAAGTATGGAGACTAAAAGATGAAAGATGTAATTTTTTTCAAAAACCAAGAAGATTTTATCTGTTGGTTAGAAGAACATGATGAAGCTACTGAGCTTTGGGTGGGCTATTACAGGAAAAGCTCAGGTCGTTCAAGTCTAACATGGTCTACATCGGTAGATGTTGCACTT
>JBFHKM010000014.1:0-38388 GCA_041595335.1 Sphaerochaetaceae bacterium | reverse complement strand
TGCTCAACATATTGCTTGATGGTGATATGTACAACCTCAGCGAGGGATATGCTCTTTATGGAGGCAATTTAATTCAGAGTGGCAAGATAACATACCTTCCTATCTACATGAGCATGTTCATAAAAGATAAGAAGACAAACTATACGTTTGAACCTCTAGATCTTGTAATTTAGTTTTAAAAAGTATACATCTTGTACTTCAATCAGAAATTTTTAGATTCAGTGAGCTCTGTCTCCTGAATCTTTTTTTGACTTCAGTTGAAATTCTGTTACAAAATATACCTCAAAGATACCCAGTATCTTGTGTAATTGGAAAAATTTTAGGTATATATCTCAATGAAGTTGATTATATTCATTATAAATCAGTTTATAATACCTAATAAGGAATATTATATTGGTTGATAAAATTTGTTTGACAAATTCCATATATGCTATAGGATATAGATAACTCATGGATCAATATCTGTTTTGTGCTTGGTATTGAGTGTTTGTTATTGTTAAAAATCGACTCGTTTGATCTTTATTTCTGTTTGATGGAGATCATACATTCTTTTTTTACCCTCCTTATAATTTCCATGTGGTATCTATGATGCTGCATGGACTTTTTTTTGCTTAAAAAAACTTCCCAAGAAATCAATCAAGGGAAGAACACCATCTGCTTAAATCAAATTTATCTGCTCACGCAGTTAACAACCTCACCACCGACAAAACTCTTCAAGTTCTCAACGGCAATATTCATGAGTCTCGCTCTAGATTCCCTAGGAGCCCAAGCAATATGAGGAGTGACTATGCAATTGTCCAGTGCTGTCAGTTTGTTCTGACCTTCAGGAGGTTCAACTGCCAAAACATCAAGTGCTGCTCCGGCTAATTTCTTGCTCTTGAGAGCCTCATACAGATCATCTTCATCAATCAATGGACCACGTGAGGTATTTATGAGAATAGCACCATCTTTCATCTCTGCTATTGTCTTTTTGTTTATCATCTTGGTGTTCTCTTTGAACAGAGGACAGTGGAGAGTAACAACATCACTCTGCTTGAGAAGCTCATCAAGTGATACATATTCAATTCCTTCACTTAGGAACTCTTTATTTACATAAGCATCATGAGCCAAAACTTTCATACCGAAGCCTTTTGCAATGACTGCCGTTGCATGGCCAATTCTTCCCATACCAACAATACCAATTGTCTTGCCATAAAGCTCCATGCTCGGATAATCCCAGAAACAAAAATCAGGACTCTCAGCCCATGCACCCTCAGCCACTCTCCTTGAGTGGTGACCTACATGATGGCACAGTTCCAAAAGAAGAGCAAAAACAAACTGAGACACAGCTGTTGTTCCATAGGTTGGAATGTTTGTAACCACAACTCCTCTTTTCTTTGCTGTCTCAACGTCAACAACATTGTAACCTGTTGCAAGAACTCCAACATACTTCAGATTTGGACAGGCAGCAAACTCTTTCTCACCTAGAGGAGTCTTGTTGGTCAATACAAATTCAGCATCTCCAATTCTATCTATTATATCTTTTCTTTCAGTTCTATCATAAACCTTGATATCACCAATGCTAGAAAAACCATTCCAAGTCAAATCTCCTGGATTCAATGTGTAACCATCTAATACTACAATGTTCATACAAACGCTCCTTGTTTAATCGTAAATAAATAATAGACCATAAAAACTATGTGGTCAATAATAACATTCTGTATACAAGATTTAATTAATCAAATTGGATTAAATAAAATGAAGCAACCATCTAAAGACATTTTATCACAATTATTGAGAGATATGAGATAAACATGCCAAGTTTCTCTGAAAAAAATCCAACCGAGTCATCAGCACTCCGATGCAGCAGATCCTGAAGAAACAGAAAAGATAAGAAACAGATTCAACTTATTAATTATTTTATGCATTAATTGAATATCTACCATCTAAATCGCTTCAATCAGGCACAACATTGGATAACATTAAGATTGATCATGGCTGCAGAATCTGTTTTGATATCATCTTCTATATTGCTCAATCACTTCATCAATATCTTGCTGTTGTGATGCTTATTATAATCTTTTTAGTAAAAAAAATTCTGTATACAGAATTTTTTACGTGACAAATATATAAACCTGTGATATTTTACATGTATCGGATACATACATTTTGTATTCTATATTTTTAGGAGGATTACAGTGAGACAAGATAATAGCATTGCTTATCTAGAAGATAAAGCTAAAGAAATTCGTAAAACTGTATTAACAATGATTCATAAATCAGGTTCTGGGCATCCAGGAGGATCTTTATCTGCTTCAGATATAATGAGTGCTCTTTATTTTGATGAGTTAAATCTGAGACCAGATGAACCTCGTTGGGAAAATCGTGATAGATTCGTTCTATCTAAAGGACACACATGTCCTGTTCTTTATTCATGCTTGGCTATGAGAGACTACTTTCCCTATGAGACAATCTACACATTGAGAAAGGAAGGATCCATCCTGCAGGGTCACCCTGATATGAAGAGATGTCCCGGTATCGATATTTCAACTGGCTCACTTGGACAGGGGCTATCATGTGCTGTAGGAATGGCAATTGCAGGAAAGAGAGATCACAAAGATTTCAGAGTATTTTCCTTAGTTGGTGATGGTGAATCAAATGAAGGACAGATTTGGGAGGCTTTGGAAACAGCTTCTAAATATGAGCTTGATAATTTAATCATCATTCTTGATCAGAACAGACTTCAGAATGATAACATCTGTGAGGTCGTGATGCCTTCTAGAGATATGGTCAAAAAATTTGAAGCATTCGGTATGGATACTCAGGAGATCAATGGCCACGATATGAACGAGATCACCACTGCATTGGACAATATCAGAAACAGCAAGAAGAAAATGCCTCATGCTATTGTCGCTCATACTGTAAAAGGTAAAGGCGTCAGCTTTATGGAAAACGTTGTTAAATGGCATGGAATGGCTCCTGATGATGAGCAGTTCGCACAGGCAATGAAAGAAGTAGAGGAAGGACTTAAGATATGAAACTAGAACTCAGAGATGGTCGAGCTACCCGTGAAGCTTATGGTGAAGCTATATTGGAATTAGGTCAAAAGAATCCCAAGATTTACGTAGTGGACTGTGATATTGGAAAATCATGTAAGACTGTTCCTTTTTCACAGCAGCTGCCACAGCAGCATGTGAATGTTGGTATTGCAGAGCAGAATGCATGTGATGTTGCAGCAGGTCTTGCTACATGTGGAAAGATTCCATTTGTGACCACATATGCTGTATTTGGTTCAATGCGTATGTTGGAGCAGATCAGACAGGAGGTGTGTTACACACATCTTAATGTCAAAATAGCATGCTCTCATGGAGGATTCACTCCAGCAAATGATGGAGCAAGTCACCAAGGAATAGAGGATTATGGTATCTTCAGAACAATTCCAAACATGACTATATTGGCACCTGGTGATTATGAATCAACATATGCCTGTGTCAAAGCTGCAGCTGAATTTGATGGACCTGTTTACTTACGTTTCACACGAGATAGCGTTCCATCATTGTATCCATCTGATTGCAAGATTGAAATTGGTAAGGCAAACATTCTCAATGAAGGCTCTGATGTCACCATCATCACTGCAGGTGATATTCTTTCAAAGAGTGTTGAAGCCTGCATGGAGCTTGAAAAGCAGGGCATATCCACAAGACTCATTGATATGTTTACAATCAAACCTCTTGATGTAGCTGCTGTTGAGAGGGCAATTGAAGAGACAAAAGCTATCATAACTGTTGAAGATCACAACATCATAAATGGACTTGGTTCTGCTGTTGGTGAGGTTATAGCTGAAAGTGACGGCATCTGCAAATTCAAAAGAATTGGTATTCAAGATCAATTCGGTGAGTCTGCTCCTTATGAAAGGCTTCTCATTAAAAATGGTATAACTGTGGATAATATAGTATCCACTGCTAAAAAGATGATTGAATAGATAAAAATATTCTAATTATATACTCCCTTCTCACCCTCATTCATTGAATGGGGGTGTCTTCATCTTCATTTAATTTCTTGCATTCAACCAAAGAAGATTGCAGCTTGCTATCTCCTCGATGATACTTGAAAGATTGAATCTATTTCTTTTTTTTGTATTTTTCATTTATTTTTCCTTGTTTGTCCTTGATGAAGTTATCAAACAAAGATGAAATAAAATCAACATGTTTACCAGAGCAAATAAAAAATCTCCATAATTCATAAAATTGAACTACAGAGATCCATCTAAATTACTGCGACTGTCTTTGTCTAATAATTGTAGTTTTTGATCAGTTGAACTTCCATTGTATCGGTATCTTCAAAAGAGCTGACCAACTGAAGTGGTAGATCAATTTGCTCGCATAGAGTTCTTACAAGACTCTCTGCACGAGGAGTTGATACATTGAGTATCTCAGGTTTTCCAAAATCATCCATTGCATCTAGAAGCTCTCCAAGGAAGTCCTCACAGTACTCCTCATAATCTCTTGTGAGAGAGTATCCGAGCATCTTCTTGGATTCATCATCAAATAATACGCCAGCGATTGGGAAGAGATGAGCTTTGCTTTCATTTGCATTTGGAACAATGAATAGATGTAGATCCCATTCTTTGCCATTGCTTCTCATTCTTCTGTAATTATATGCTTCTTTTTCATTCAATTTAGGTGATGGATATCTCTCAAAATCTTCTGGAAGTTCAGCTTCACTCCAGAATACCTTGGAACCATCTTCAATGGAAGCAGTTTTGATCTTCTCTTCAACTTCCACTTCATCAAGAAGATCTTCATCCTCTTCCAATAATTTTCTCTCTTCGTCGAATAAATTGAAGTTGTTCTCCATGATATCTGTAAGAGTTATCAAAAGAGCGTTCATCACATCAAACTCATCATCTTTTATTCTGTAAGGAAGAGTGAGTTCATCATGGTGTCTGAATCTTGGAATGAGTTCCATCTCTCTGTAATCAATCTCAAGTTGCTTCAATTCTTTGATTTCAGGTTTGCTTAAGTTCTCTAGATCATCAAATGATAATGATATGCCATATTTCATGTATTCAAGTTCTAAAGCTCTTAAATCAGATATCTCTTCTTCCTGATCAATTAATTCAATCCAGCTTTCAAAACCTCTCTGGTTCTTGTACATAAATATCGCATTGTCTTCTACTACACAGTAATAGGTGTCCTTTCCAACATTCAGCGCAAAAAGAGTTCCCATATCTAATAAATCGAATATTCCTTTTGCATATAGTTCACTTGCTTTTTCATAAAACTGTTTCTTCATAAATCACCCTCATCAATCTATTTGACTTTAGCCTTAAGATAATACAGAAAATTAAAAAAAGATACATACTTACATTTTAAACAGAATAATTTCTTCAAAAAATTAAAATTGTTGCATCAACAATTCCATTGAGTCCACTTACAGCATGCGATTTTGGGCCCTATTTTGATGCATGATAAACTTTTAAAAAAATTATCATTTTTTTTGCAAAAAAGTATTCCCAAATAAAAAATAATGAAGTATATTCCACTCACAATTATTCAATAACAAAATTGTTTATTTGTTTTTTGTAAATAAATGTTATTACCATTATTAATAAGCACCCTATAGATCTCAAAACTTTTATAATTCAATGCTCGTTAATAAATTATTCTTATTTTAATCAATTTATTGATACCCCCAATATTAAATCTTATAAGTCTGTGTTTTGCCAGCTTTTAAGGTAATTACTAATTCAGTTTTTCTTATGGAGGTCTTCGATGTTAGGCAGCAGTGTTATAATTGAACATCTATCAAAAGACTATGGTGATTTTCATGCTTTAAAGGATGTAAGCATGAATATCAATCAAGGAGAGTTCTTCTCTATTCTTGGTCCATCAGGTTGTGGTAAAACTACTTTACTACGAATTATTGCAGGATTTGTTTTTCCTGACGAAGGTGCAGTTTATTTAGGAGATCAAAATATTGTTGATCTACCACCTGAAAAACGTGATTGCAATACAGTATTCCAGAACTACGCCCTATTTCCTCATCTCTCAATCTATGAAAATATTGCATTTCCTCTTCGTCTTCAGAAGATGAGTGAATCTGCAATCGATGAAAGAGTTAAAAAGTATCTTAAGATGGTTCAGCTTGAGGGGCACTCCCAAAAGAAACCAACTCAGGTATCAGGTGGACAGCGTCAGAGAGTTGCAATTGCTCGTGCTCTAATCAATGAGCCAAAGGTTCTTCTTTTAGATGAACCACTATCTGCACTTGATGCAAAACTCAGATCAAATCTTTTGATTGACCTTGATAACATTCATGACCAAATTGGAATCACATTCATATACATAACACACGATCAATCAGAAGCACTTTCTGTTTCAGATAGAATTGCAGTTATGAACAAGGGAGAGATTCTTCAAATTGGTGAGCCTTTTGAGATATATGAAAGTCCTGCAACAGAATTTGTTGCATCATTCATTGGAGAGACAAATATATTCTCAACAACAGTCAGTGAGTGCTCCAAAAAAGAGGACACAGATGAATATCTCTGCAAACTTGAATTGGACAACTTCTCAGTACCTGTATTTGTAACAGATGATGGACCAACAAAAGTTGGACAGAGAGTCAGCTACACAGTGCGACCTGAGAAGATACACATCTCCCTTCAAAAACCAATGGGAAGAAAGTATCTCAACATATTCAAAGGAATAGTTGAGGAACCAATTTATGCAGGCTTTCAATCAAAACTTTACATAAGACTTGAGAATGGTGAGCTAATAAAAGTATTCAAACAGCACATCAAATTCTTAGATGAAGGACCAGAAATTTCCTATCTTGATGAGGTCTATGTCTCATGGACTGCAGCAGATGGTTATATAATTGAGGATATAGACAGGTGAAAAATTTAAAGTTAAAAAAGGATTTGGGTAGTTACTATGCATATCCAATGGGAATATGGTTCTCATTGTTCTTTTTACTTCCAATGGTTTTGATTTTTGCTTATAGCTTTTTGACAAAGGGCCTCTACGGCGGTGTTGAACTGCAGCTATCACTTAAAGCTTACAGAGATATATTTCAAAAAGCTTATCTGATGATCTTGGGCAGAACTGTTGTCATTTCATTTGAAGCAACTCTATATACCATAATAATTGCCATTCCATGTGCTCTTGCACTTGCAAGATCAAAGAGGCAGACACTTTATCTGACTCTCATAATAATTCCATTTCTGATCAACTCTCTTCTGAGAATATTCGCATGGATGAGTATCTTAGGAAGCGATGGCATCATAAACAAAACACTGATGCAGCTTGGAATCATAACAGACAGTCTTCCTCTTCTGTACAACAGAAGAGCTGTAATCCTTGTAATGGTGTACATGTACCTACCATATGCAATACTCCCAATTTTCTCTGCTATCGACAGATTCGATTTTTCCCTGTTGGAAGCAGCTAGAGATCTGGGGGCTACAAAGATGCAGTCATACATCAAGGTGTTATTTCCTTCAATAAGATCTGGAATAAACACTGCAATCATATTCACATTCATTCCAGCATTTGGAGCTTATACCATCCCATTGTTCGTGGGTGGTAAGGATTCATATCTGCTTGGTAACCTGATTGTAGATCAGGTCACAAAGACAAGAAACTGGCCACTTGCATCAGCCTTCTCAATGTTTTTGACATTGATAAGTACTGTTCTTGTTATGTATGTGTTTGTTAATGATAAGAAGAAGAATCCTAAAAAGAAGAGGAAAATATGAACCAAAGACGAAAAGAATTTCATGCATCAAACTTAGTTTTGATCCTGACTGTGCTGTTCCTGCTTATGCCACTGTTTGTGATAATTGTATTTTCCTTCAATGAAAGCAAGGGTTCAACCTTCACAAGCTTCTCTCTGAAATGGTACAAGTTGCTATTTTCAGACAGTCATGCACTCCTTGATGCACTGTCCAACAGTCTGTTCATTGCATTCACTGCAGGACTTGCTTCCACTGTGATTGCAACATTGGCTGCTATTGCTGTTAAATGGTATTCCTTCAAAGGAAAGAAATACATCCAGATAATAACATATCTTCCAATGGTTCTCCCCGACATAACCTTGGGTATCTCAATTGTGCTGTTCTTTGCAGGACTGAACGTTCCACTTGGTCTGTTCACAATCTTTGCAGCTCACACAACATTCTGCATACCCTTTGTTTATCTGACGGTACTATCAAGACTTGATGAATTTGATTATTCAATTGTGGAGGCAGCTAGGGACCTGGGTGCAACTGAGCTTCAGACTCTCTACAAGGTCATAATTCCAATGATACTTCCTGGAATCTTATCCGGATTCATCATGGCAATTACATTGAGTCTTGAGGACTTCATAATAACTTTCTTTGTTTCAGGTCCAGGTTCAACAACCCTTCCTATCTACATGTACTCATTGATAAGATTTGGAGTATCTCCTGTGATCAATGCACTCAGCTGCTTCATGATAGTTTCAATTGCACTGACTGCAGTCACCTTGAGACATTTTGTTAAAGATCTAGCTTTGAGCTGATATATAAACCCTTTCTGCAGGCCTTCTGATTTTATTGTTGGGAGGTCTGCAGATTTGTCTGCATTATTTAATAAGGAATCAGAGATGTTATGTATGGTGAGAGTGCAACAAAGATTGGTGCGAGTATTATTGATGGGAAGTAATTTGCTGGTTTCGAATCTTTAATTTTCAAAAGACTGAGTGCTATCATTATTATCATGACGCCACCAACAGCTGAAAGCTCCACTATTCCTGCCTCTGTCAGAACAGAAGAGAGAGATGAACTCAGCAGAGTTATTGCTCCCTGAAATATCAATATGAACAGGGAAGATGCAACAACTCCACTTCCATATGTTGCAGCAAGTACAATAGCCATTGAACCATCAAGGCCACTTTTCAAAAAGAGAAGATCATAATCATGATTGAGACCTGCTTGAATGGAACCAAGAACTGTCATTGTTCCAAAGCAGAACAGCACAGATGCATTCAAAAAGCCCTCTGCAAATGTTGAACCACTTTTATTTTTACTGCCATTGGTCTTGCTCTCAAGATACTCTCCAATGTGATAAATTCTATCGTCGATTTTCATCGAGGTACCAATCAATCCCCCTATTATAAGAGCGAAAAGAAGAACGAGAGGAAACGCAGTTTTTAAAGCCATGCCCAATCCGATGACCAATGTTGTAAAACCTGCTGCACTCTGAATATTGTCCTGAAAATCATCTGTAATGTGTTTTCTTATGAGTAAACCCAGTAGCGAACCAATAATTACTGTGATACAATTAATAAAAGTAGCTATCATAATGAAACAGACTACAAAAAATTGTTATATAATTCAACTACGGGGAGACGCGATGTACGCAATAATATTGGCAGCAGGAACTGCTTCACGAATGAAGGATGCCAAATTACTTTTGAAATATGAAGATAAAACAATATTGGAAAACATGGTGATCACCTGTCTTGATGCTGATTTAATTCCAATCATTGTAACAGGTTGTTATAAAAAGTTGATGGATGAAGAGATCTTGAGAATTGAAAAAAAATATAAAACCTCTCTCATTGTGACTCACAATGAAGATTTTGAAAAAGGACAGCTCTCTTCCTTGATTGTTGGTGTAAAAAAGTTAAAAATAATTTTAAAAACAGTGGATGAGAGAGCAAAAGACACTCCTTATTTCATAACAGTAGCAGATTTACCACTTCTGAAGCCTCATCATTTTACAGACTTGGTTCCAGAGCTAGCAGATCATATGGCACTCAGACCTGTTGTCAAAAAGACCTTTGGACATCCTGTTCTTTTGAATCCAAAATTGAATGATGAGATTGTGAATCTTCAAATAGAGGGCAAGAAGAAAGAGGGACTGAGATCCTTCCTAGCTAGAGTGGACACAATCAAATATGAAACAGATGATGTGGCCTACATAACTGATATAGATACCAAAGAAAGCTACAGAGAGTTACTTGATAAGAAGAAAAATCTTGTCTAAATCCAACAATGAAAGTAAGATAATACAAAAACAGAGGTACCAATTTATGGAATATGAATTCAAACGAAGATATAAAGAAGCTCTACCAGTGATGGCAATATGCTACGATTTTGACAAAACTTTATCACCATTAGACATGCAGGCAAATGGTTACATCCAGGATGTCGGATACGATGTGAAGAAATTCTGGGAGGATTCCAACAAAGTATCAAGAGAGAATGAGATGGATTCAAATCTTGCATACATGTACAAGATGGTTGAAGAGGCAGAGGGTAACTTCATCCTCAGCAAAAAAACTCTGGCCGAATATGGTGCCAAAGTAAAACTGTTTGAAGGTGTTGATACATGGTTTGAGAGAATCAGAGAATATGGTAAGGAACACGGTGTGATTGTTGAGCATTACATCATATCCTCAGGAATCAAAGAGATGATTGAGGGTACTAAGATGGCAAGAGAGAATGCTTTTGAGAAGATCTTTGCATCATCTTTCTATTTCAATGAGAGAGGAGTTGCTAAGTGGCCAGCTCAAGCCGTCAACTACACAAACAAAACTCAGTTTCTGTTCAGAATTTCAAAGGGCTGTCTTGATGTAAATGATCAGAGCGTCAACACATATTTCAAACCAGAAGAAATAAGAGTTCCATTCAGAAACATAGCCTATCTTGGAGACAGTGATACAGATATACCATGCATGAAACTTGTTAACTCATATGGTGGTCATTCAATTGGAGTGTACAATCCAGAAACCGAAGACACACACAAGGTTCATAGAATGATAAAAGAGAATCGTATAAAATACTTTGCTCCAGCTGATTACAGAGAGGGAACTGAAGTTGATGAGTTGATAAAGAACATCATCTTGAAGATCAAAACTGATGATATCTTGGAAGAGAAACACATCAGAGACAGCAAAATGGCATCAACTATTGATTAATTGAAATATCTTCAAATAGCCGAAGCTCTTTCCAAACGGAAGGAGCTTCTTTATTTGATGTTGAGTTCTGTTACAGATTCAATTTTATCTCATTGAGTCTGTACCATGAGAACTCAAGTTCCTTTATTGTGAACTCAAAAGGTGTGTTCAAGTCATTCATGACCTTCATTATGTCATCAAGAATTCTCCTCTTCAATTCTTCATCGTTGCTGTTTATGTGAGTCAGATGCCCCGCACTCTTCTCTTTCAACAGAGCATCATACTTTGGTTTGACGATTGTATTGAATGCATACTCACGAGCAAGAGATCTGAATAGAACCTCATCTCTCAATCTTTTTGTTCCATAGAGATACTGGACAATTCCAAGAGACAGAGCCATGCCAATTGTATGAGATGAAGAGTAAGCCAGAAGATTGTCACTTACATGATGAAGCAGCATTGCCTTCACAAAAGCTGGATCTGAAACGTTCTCATTTACAGTATCCCAGACAACAAAAGGTTTGTTCAATCCAAGCATATCATTGTAGACAACATCAGTTGTATCTGCACCTTCGTTCTTGCAGCTGTGCATGAACAATATGATGTCACAATCATCAACAGTATTTGAATAAGCAACACCTGCAAGTCCAATCAATGTCTGGATTATTGTTTCCTCTTCCTTAGATAATTTGGAATTTCCAACTCTATCCATTATTATTGCAACCTTGAGTTTGCTCTTCATCTTAACAGATATTGCTCTGCATATCAAAATGAATCCCATCTCATTTGATTGTGTATATTTGATCACTCTATCATCAACTCTCTGAGCCTTGAGTGCACTCAAATATGCTCTGTCCTCTCTAGCTGCATATCCATATGTTGATAACTCACTGTTCACAACAGCCATGCACTCAACACTTCTGTTCTTCAGCATGCCAATTGAATCTATGAGAGTTGTAAGATTTGTATTTCTTCTGTTCTCATATGAATTTATAGCAGCCTGTGGTAACAGTTTTTCAGCATTTGCCAGCTCTTTCTCCTCTTCACAGCAGAGATTGTTGTTCTTTTTCTTATCCAGTAAATATGCTCTTTGATAGAGCAGATCTCCATAATTGCGATAGCTATCTGGATCATCCTCACTGCTTGCATATGGAGTTGTGTTCATGATGTTTGCAAAAAGATAGATATCGATGTCTGTCTTTCTCTTTACATCGGCTGCAAGGGTCTTGAATCTCTCCAATCTTTCATGAGGTTCTGTCGTGAGCTTGTGAACTCTGCTTGGTAAGAAGCCTCCATACATCAACATCTCAAATGATATAACTGCAGCATCACATTCATATATATGCTCTTCCATCCAGTGATACATTCCTTCAATATCTGCACTCTCTTTCATGTGTCCCATATATATTGATGGTACTATAACAAGCTCCACTTCTTTTATGTTAGCTAAATTAGATGCAAGTCCCCTGTAATTTCCAGGTCGCTCATCAAGTGGGATATATAATATTTTCATTAGGCTGTTACCTCGGTTTTCATTCTGATGATTAAATATACCACATTTTTGATATAGCGTGCAGACTTGCTCAAAACAAAAAAGGTCGAGTCCTGTATTGTTCAGATTCAACCTTCATTGTTTTTTGTTATATATATATCTGTAAATCTTACAGAGAGTGCTCTTTGATGTAATCAATAATTATATCTACAGTAGAGAAAGCTACAGATGTAACTGTATCAGCACTGCCATAATACATTGTCAACTTACCAGTCTTTCCATCACAGAGAGTTGCACATGGGAACACAACATTTGGAACATCACCAACACATTCATAGTACTTTTCAGGTCCCAAAAGGTAATCACTTGTTCTGTATTTCACCTTCCATGGTTCATCAATATCGAGGATTGCTCCACCAACACGGTAAACAAAACCGTTGCATGTGTTGATAACTCCGTGATAGATCAGAAGCCATCCCTCGCTTGTCTCAATAGGAATTGGACCAGGCCCAATCTTTGTTGATTGCCATGCTGAGCTATCCACATCCTCAGTGATCTTTCCCATCATGTATCTGTGATGACCCCAGTATTCAAGATCCTTGCTCTCACTGACAAAAATATCGCCAAATGGAGTGTGTCCTGTATCACTTGGACGACTCATCAACATATATTTACCATTTATCTTTCTTGGGAATAGAACACCATTTCTGTTGTATGGTAAGAAGCAATTTTCAAGTTGAGTGAATGTTTTGAAATCGAATGTATATGCAAGACCAATTGTTGGACCATGATAACCATTGCACCATGTAACATAGTATCTATCATCAATAAAACATACACGAGGATCATAGCGGTATTCCTTGTGGAGAATCTCATCTTCAATTCCTTCCATAACGATTGGATCATCTTCAATGTCCCATTTCAAACCATCTTCACTGCGACCAACAAATAAATTCATGCTTACAGATCTGCTATCGCATCTGAACACACCAACAAATCCACCTTCAAAAGGTACAACTGCACTGTTGAATATGCTGTTTGCATTCTTCTGATCGTGTCTGTTTATAATTGGATTGTTTTCATATCTCCAAAATGGTTCTCTGTTATTTTCAGGTTGCTCACACCATGGAATATTTGATAATTCCTCTGTTAATATTTTATACATAGATATTCACCTCTCCTCTCAAAGCAGATCATGCTTGAGATTCAATCCAATATGAATTATCACATTGAATTTTATGTTTGTTGTATTTTACTCAACTCGATATTAACATTGATTTACATATTTAACAATAAATATTTATAAAATTTTACATTTTAGTAAATTTTGATAATTATAAGAGTGTAGTTTGAGTTCAAAATATTTATAAATTTCTTTTAACTCCATTCAAAGCAAGGAAATAGTACCAAGAAAACATAATCAATCATTTTACTTAACTAACCTTAAGCTATTTATATCAATTTAACAAAATTTAACTTTTTGACTTCATAACTAATTAACATTGTTACTTAATTATTGTTAAATAATGATAAGTTTTGTTGCTTTTTTAGGAGTCTTGGATTACCATATCATCAATTGATTTTCTTAGGAGTTCAAAATGAAGAAATGCACAATGCAAGATATAGCTGATGAGCTTAACATATCCAGAGTGAGTGTCTGGAAGGTCTTCAACAACCAAGAGGGAGTATCAGAATCCCTGAAAAAAAGCGTTTATCAGACAGCAAGAGAGATGGGATACAGCAAGATTCCTGAGAAGGAAGCTGTCGTGAAGAACAAGACAGTGGCACTGGTTGTCTCTCGCCCTGATTCTTCAATATTTTGGACAAGCATAATTCATGATCTCTCATTGAAGCTCTCTTCAATGAATATGACCCTCGCATATGTGAGCATCAAAGCAACATACACAGAGGGATACACCCTACCTGAAAATTTCACCACAGCCAATTTTGATGGAGCAATTATCTTGAACATCTACGACAGCATACTGCTTAAGATGATAAGTGATGTGAACCTTCCTAAAGTTTATCTAGATACAACCACAGATATCTCTGTCGATGAACTGAAGGGAGATCTTCTTATGATTGAGGGCATTGATACAGTAAAGAAAATCACAGACCACCTCATTGAAGACAGACAGTGCAAAAAGATTGGTTTCATTGGTGATATAAGCTATGCAAAGACAAATTTTGATAGATTCTGTGGCTACAGATCATCTCTTGAAGATCACAGCATAGCTCTTGATAAGAAATACTGTCTTACGGACAACATTGGAATTTATGATTACTCATCAACAATAAATAGCTTTCTGGACTCTCTTTCAAAACTTCCTGATGCCTTTGTCTGTGCCAGTGATTACGTTGTTCAGTTTGTATATGAATACCTTGCAATGTACAGTGATATCGATAGAAAAAAGATGATCATCACAGGTTTTGATGGAACATCAGAGTATCCAAACATAACAAATAAAATAACAACAGCTTATGTGGATACAACAAGTCTTGGAATCAGACTTGCAGAGCAAATACAGTATAGAATCAACAATCCAATGTCCCCACTTGAGGTAACTTACATGTACGAGAAGGTGATATTCAACGATTGATCTTGAAAATCATTAAAAAAGGTTGGACTTCAAATGAGAGTTCCAACCTTCTTTATTTATATCACTGCTTATTTGATTGAGCAGGTAGGTCCACCTTTTTTGGCAACCATATACTTACCATATTCATCCATATGTCTCTTCATCCAGATATCAACATAGGGACAGGTAGCAATGATTATGTAATTCTGATCTTTGAAGTGGTCAACTGCAAATTTTGTTATATCAGCTGCAATTCCCTGACCCCGCAAAGATTCATCTACAAAGACCTTATCAAAACTTACCTTCTCCTCTCTTTCAAAGGTGAAAGAAAAATCAACATAAGCTACAACCTTTTCATCTCTTTCAAGATATATTCTGTTCTCATTAATTTTATAATCGTTCATATGCCACTCCATGTAACAATGATAATAGTAAATTCTTATTTAGTAAAATCATAACCTGCATTTTCAAGACAGATTTTAGCAGAATTCATATTTTCACTTTTTATAAGAACATAATCTGTGTTGTATGTAGATATTACAAACAAGCCAATTGCATTTTCAGCAAGAACTTTTGAAATACCAGCAATGATACCAATCAATGAGAACTCCAATGGACCTTGAACTCTGAAACACTTCCAACTTGAATCTCTTTTCAATGTTTTTTCAGGAACATCTTCGATGGGGCATACAAGAGATAACTCTTCATCTGTCTTTGCAATGAATGTGTAATCTTTCTTAAGATCAACTCCATCTAAATTTTCAACTTTGCATACTGCAAACTCTTCTTTTAAAATTTCTAATAACATACAAAAACCCACCTAATTAATTATTTTTCTAATATCCTATAATAATTAACGATTAATATCCAGTGAGAGAACCTCAAAAAAGGAGGGACATTCAATCCCTCCTCAATATAATAGAAATTAATTATCTTACTTATTATTGTTCTTTATTTGAATTGTTCTCATCAATAAGAGCTTGAGCTTTCTTCTGAGTTGCCTTGAAGATAACAAAAGCAAATGCAAGAGTCACAGCACCAAGAACAATGATCATTGTACCGGTCTGTCCAATCATTGAAGGAACAAATATGCATATTGCAACACTCAATACCATTGCAAATGTTGATAACTTCAGATCCTTTATGAAGTACTGATATCCAAGAGCACCAAACAGTGCTGGAAGAACATTATCAAAAGCAGGTTTCAATGTTGGATTCTGCAAAATTGGAGTCAGTGGAACAAGCAATGCAACACCAAGAGCTATGACGAGCATTGTTACAAGAGCACTTGTTGCAATTGCCAGTGTCATGATTATCTCATCCTCTTTTGTACCAGGCTGAGTTTGAGCTATCTCACGAGATGAGAAAGCACATGGCAACTTGAGGTTTGTAAGATTACCAGTTAGGAATGATAGATAAACAGAGCCAACTCCAAGCATTGGAGTGTATATCAAAAACTCTGCTGCAGATGATGGTATGTATATAAGAAGTACTTTAATAACACCAGATCTGAATCCAGGCCAGTTGATATGAGAGCCTGTAACACTTGCAATTAAAAAAGGGACTGCCAAAAGAAGAACTATTCCAATGACCATCAAGATGGTTCCATAGGTATGAGTTTTTTCGATGTAATTATCATAATCAAATACGTTTTCATCTTTCATATTACATACCTCCAAAGAATTGAGCAAAGCCAACAGATGCTGCCATTGCGATGACCATTGATAGAGCTAAGGAGAAGGATTCAAGACCTTTGTGTCCTTTTTTCTTTATCAAGTATTCAAATATTGCCATAACTATTGCAGATACAATGGCTGTCAAAATTGGAACCTCTGCACCATATACAATGAAATCTGCTACGTAATTACCAATGAAGGCAGAACACAGAGCAATGAACATTGCAACCATTGCGATGCTTGAGAAAGATGGTCCATGTTTTTTAACTGATCCATCATTTTTCTTTCCTGCTAACTTTTTGGTGTAGGGCTTCAAGAAAAGAGCAGTGAACACACAGCTCCATATTATACCTATTGTCATGATGAGCAAGATTGTCACAAGATCACTCATATTCAGCACTGCAGAATCCAGAGTCTTACCAAGACCTTCAGCTGCAATCTGAGCAACAGTAGCTTCATACTGAAGGTTACCTATAACAGACAATCTCAACCATGCGACAGGAACACCCAGACTACCAGCCAGTGCCAGCACTCCAAGAAGTGTTGATATACTTGGAATTGCAGTGAATGTTGCAGATGATGTGATTGCTCTTCTTAAGATCTTCTTATCCATTCCCATAGAAATTCCTGCTCGGTAACTTCTTATGAGGAAGAATATACAAAACCCAACCACAAATGCCAAAACCAATCCCACAATGAGATAAAGTTTTCCAGCATTCGCTATTTGTAAATAATTATTCATTAAACTCTCCTTCTTAAGACAATACTATTATTTTTCCTTGTTTTCTAGATACCCAAGTTTTTATGGACATAAAAAGGCAAAATTTGATTATGACATAAAAAAGACCACACAATTATAAATCATGCAGTCTCAATAATTTGTAGCTCTCTATCAGATGTTGATGGCACAGACAGGAGTTCCTGTTTCAAAAACAGAGACCAGCTTGTCCTCAATCATACCATCCGTATCAATGTGATATACCTCGATGCAATCTGAATCCTGAAGGGGAACAAGAATCCATCTACCATCTTTGGAGAAACAGATATCTCTTGGACATTTTCCACCGAGTTTTATTGTCTTCATATCGACCACTTCATCATCTTCAAAGAACTTGAACTGTCTCAGTGTGTCTGAAAAACGATTTGATGTTGTAAGAACATTGTGCTTTCCCATCTTGATTGCTGCAGGATTTGATACATTCATCTTTGCTTCTTTTTCATTATCTAGCTCCTGTTCAAAGATCCACGACCTGCTCTTGCTGTCATATGTGTAGATGAGAAGCTTTGGAATCAGCTCACATATAACATACAGTCTGTTGCTCTTGATGAGCATATGACGAGGGCCATAACCCTTTGGAGTTTCAATATCACCTATGATCTTCAGATCATCACTGTCTCTATCTAGGATATGAATGAGATCACATCCTAAATCTGAAACCATTATTGTGTTTTTGAAAAGAGCCACAAAGTGAGGATGAGGAGAGCTCTGTCTTTCTTTGTTTATGCTGCTTCCTTCAAGCTGCAGATTTCCCTCTTTCCCATCATCAAGATTGTGATAGCATATATTTCCAGTTGCATAATTGCACCAAAGAAGTCTGTCTGTCGTCTCGTCAAAACAGACATAGCATGTTGAGAGTCCTCTTGATGACACTCTATATTTTACATCCAATGTTTCTGAATCCAAAATAGAGATCTCTCCAAACTCAGTGAATCTCTCTGAAGCTACATAGAGCTCACCTCTTTCCTTGTTCAGATAGAAGTACTCAGGATTGTCCACATTCTCAACAACTCTCTCCTCTGTTAGAACTCCGGTTTTAGAATCAAGAGATACAACACTCAATCCCTTTCCTTTGGCATTTGGCAATGATGTCTCTTTGTTGCTGTAGCAACCTATATAAAACTTCTCCATTTTTGACTCCTTCAATTTTATTAAAAACATAACATGAGATGAAATTGTGAACACTGCATCCAAATTTCTTATTCATGTCTGCTATGAACAGAGATTGTATTTAAATCTCTTCTGTTCAAATCAGCACCACATCATATTATTTGTGGTACATCTAATTATTATACCTACGTTTTGATAAACACAAGAAAGTATTTGAAAATAACCAAAATTAATATAAAATAAGATAATGAATGTAAAATTTTATAAACATTCACAGAAAAATAACAAAACCTTTGCAACACCATCTCATGTATGATATACAGAAAGACACAGCACATCGCAGTTTCACCACTTTACAATCATGAATGTGAGAACATATTAAGTCTTGAAAATTGATATATCAACAAACTCAAAAAGAATGTATTTGCTTGCATGATTTGATAAATTATATTCATATAAAAAAATTTGAATGAACTTATCTTTCATTTTTAGTTTTAATAAGTTAGTATTTAACTGCAAGTTAAATTACAGAAAGGAAGAATATTTTGGCCATATTGTATAAAAAAATATATAATGAGATATATAATCAAATCGCACAAGGATATTATCATATTGGAGACAAAATCCCTTCTGAAAAAGAAATCTCAGACTTATACAGTGTGAGCAGAATCACATCTAAAAGAGTCCTTGATGAATTGGAGAAAGAAGGAATAGTTAACAGAGTCCGTGGAAAGGGTTCCTTCTTGGTCAAAAACATCGATGGAGCCAGTGTCTTCGAGAGCAATCAGAAGGACAGAGGCTCAATTGCTATAATATTTCCAACCTCACATGATTTCGGCTCTTTCGCTGCTACCCTTGAAGGCTGCACAAAAGTGATAACCGAAAGAGGATACAAACCAAATCTCTATTTCAGATTCAGCAATCTATCTGAAGTTGAGGAGCTGCTTGAATCATTGCTTGAGGATAACGTTCAAGGTGTCATTTACTATCCTTACTCTCTTCTAGATAGCTATGAGATTCTGAATAACTATGTATTCAATCAGATACCGATTGTCACAATGGATAAGTATTACAGTGGAATTGATATAAAATCAGTGTGCAGCGATAATTTCAAATCTGGCAAAATTGCAACAGATTATCTCATCAAACTTGGTCACAAAAAAATTGGATTCTTATCTGATGTATCTCTTGAAGGAATATCTTCAATAAGAGATCGTTATTACGGTTACTGCCAAGCTCTCAAAGAGAACAATCTTCCTTATGATAAGAAATTGATAAGCATTGATAGAGTCAATACTGAATTCATGAGACATTATGATGAGCAGCATTACATATCTGAGCTCAAAAAATTATATGACAGTGGAATAACTGCATTGATTGCCATCAATGATATTGTTGCATCCTATGTTTTTAGAGTTGCCAAGATTTTAGACATAAGAATTCCTGAGGATCTTTCTGTCATTGGCTTTGATGGAATTCCTTTCTCAGAATTCCAGGAGATTCCACTCACAACTGTTCTGCAGGATTTCACCAAGATGGGTGAGGATGCCGCAAACCTTGTAATTGATGAGATAAACGGAATACATCGCACATCCATAAAGAAACTTCCTGTGTATCTAGTTGAAAGAAGCTCCTGCTCAATTCCATATACACAGAGATCATCAAAATAGAAGAAATCTTGAAAATAGATCAAAAACAATGAGCTTTTTGATCTATTATTGCTCACTTCTGTCATAAATTTGAAATCGCTCTCAACAGCCATCACATCAATCTCAAAACTTCAGTGACAATCAATTCAAATCTCAATTATTTTTAAAATCAACTCAAAACTGCCACAGCAATATAATTTATGAGCATTGAGAAAGATCAATTTTTCAAACAGCAGATATAACTCAACATATTCAGATGTTTGAGATGAATCAAACTGAACAGAAATTGAGAGCTTTCTGCAATTATAAGTTAATCAGACCCAAACATTTTCTTTCTGTTGAGGCAGAACTTCCTGTTTTTCTAAACAAGATCTTATGCAACAAAATAATCCAATATATAATACTAAATTGAAGCCAAACACCATTTGATGTCATGACAATTCAATTATGTATGCATCGCATATTTGTAGTTTTTGCATATATAACATTTGATACTTTAAGTTATTATATTTTCTATTAAATGATATATAAATTTCGTCATATATATAATTTTTTATATTTTTATTGACAGATGATATATCCTACCCTATCATAGTTAATATATTGAAGTAAAAAATATACCAACTACTAATCAAGTTGATATATTTTTAAAGGAGGCTTTAAATGAAAAAAATGTTAGTTATTCTAACTTTGGCACTGACTTCTTGCAGTATGTTATTTGCAAGTGGAGCTAGTGAATCTTCTTCAAAAAGTGATAACAGCAAACCAACTATCACTTACACATTCAGAGATGATGGTCGTGGTTCTGATCAAATTTTATGGAAATGGATTGAGGAAGGTTACAATTCTTGGGACAAAAAAGACCAAGTCAATTTGGACATGGCTCCAATCACTGCATCAGAAGGTGATTATTTTACAAAGATAGCACTTCAGTTATCTGATCCAGCTACATCACCAGACTTAGTTTGTGAAGATACTTTCCAACTTCCAAACGATGTTAGCGCTGGATATCTAACCAATCTTGATTCCTATGTTAGCTCATATGCAGACTGGACAGATGGTAAATATTACGCTTCAATGCAGAAAGCTGTAACAGGTGCTGATGGTTCTGTTTATGGTATTCCATATTGTACTGACACAAGAGGTCTGTGGTACAACAGAGCTATTCTTACAGAAGCTGGAGTTATCAAGCAGGGAGAGGATTGGACTCCTTCATCATGGGATGATATCCTTGATGCATGTGCTAAAATCCAAGCTAACACAACTGACGTGATTCCTTTCTGGTGTAACTCAGGTGTTGCAACTGGTGAAGCAACTTCAATGCAGACCTATGAAATGTTACTTTACGGAACTGGTGAGAGACTTCTTACTGATGATGGTAAATGGATCATTGATAGTGATGGTATGAGAGCTTCTCTTAAATTCTTACAGGACATCTATAACAATGGTTATGGTCCATCTCTTGATTTAGTTCTAAACGGTCAAGCTTCAAACACATCAGCTAGAAAATACTTCCCAGAAGATAAACTTGCAATCACACTTGATGGTATCTGGATTACAGGAAACTGGAAAGCAACTGGTCCTTCTCCTGTAGCAGATTATGCAACCAAATTTGGTCTTGCAGCAATGCCAACAAGCAAAGGTCAGACTCCTGGAACTGTAACACTTGCAGGTGGTTGGGCATTCTCAATTCCTGAAAATTCTGATGCTAAAGAATTAACTTTTGAATTCATCCAACATCTTATGGATCCTGAAGCAAGTTACCTATCTTCAATCATCGAACAGGGAAACATCTGTACAAGAACTGACGTTGGTCCAATCGAAGAATACGCAAAACAGCCATTCTTTGAACAGGCAACTGAATTCTTGAAGACTGCTGATTTCCGTCCACAGAATGACAAATATTCTACAGTTTCAACATCCATTCAATACATGGTTGAGTCTGTTGTAACAGGTACCAGCATTGATAATGCAATTTCTCAATATGGAAAAGACGTTATCAGAACTGTTGGTAAAGAAAATGTTGTCACATTATAAATAGAGACATCTCAATATTGATTGTTGGCTCTGATTGCAGAGCCAACATAATTATCGTAAAGGAGAGAACAAAACATGTCTCAACATTCTTATAAAATAGAGCAATTGAAGTATGACCTCAAAAAATCTATATTGTTAATTCCCGCAATTGCATTGATGATAGGATTTTTCATCATCCCTATATTCATGACGGTTTATTACTCTTTCACCAACTTAGCGCTCACGGGTTCCAACGCTAAAAACTTTCAATTCATAGGTCTTTTAAATTACAAGACCATGTTTACTGATCCAAGAATGTGGGCAAGTGTTTTTCATACTCTTATCTTCCTTGTGGGCAGTCTCATTGGACAATCATTTATTGGTTTCTTTGTGGCCTACTTCATGCAGAAAAAAGATCAGACTTTCAGATCCATTGTTGGACCATGCATTCTTGCTGGTTGGGTAATGCCAGAGATAGTTGTGGCTCTTTGCTGTTTTGCTTTCTTTGATACTTCAGGAACCATGAATGCTATCTTACAGACAATGAACATACCAGGAGTTAAGTGGTTGTATGCTCATCCAATGCTGACTGTCATATTGGCAAATATTTGGCATGGTACAGCATTCTCAATGTTGAACTATCAATCAGCACTTGGCAATGTTTCATCTTCAATCACAGAAGCTGCAAGAGTTGATGGCGCAACTAGAGTCCAGACTCTATTTCGAATCACAATTCCATGCATCAAAGATACAATTGCAACAAACACCATGTTGAACACACTTTCAACTCTGGGTGTATTTGGTCTTATTTGGGCAATGACTGGAGGAGGTCCAGGCAATGCTACAACAACCCTACCTATATATATGTACTTCCAAGGACTCAAAAACTTCCAGTTAGGACAAGGAACAGCAATTGGCATGGTACTGCTTCTAGTTGGTGCAATATTCAGCGTCATATATACAAAAATACTAGGTAATGAGGATTAAAGGAAAGACAATATGAAAGAAAGATCAATTAAAAACACTCAATACATTATATTAGCAATTATCGCTTTGATATTTGTTCTACCTTTAATTTGGTTAGTTTTGGCCTCATTAGATACAAATGCAAGTCAGGCATTGAACATGCCTACAAATTGGACTTTAGGGAATTTTAAAAATGTTCTTTCTAGCAACCGAAATCTCAGAGGTTTTGGAGTTGGAATGGTCATCTCTCTCATTCAAGCAACTGTGGTTGTTTTGATAACAGGATTGGCAGCTTACCCTCTATCACGATACAATCTAAGTTATAAAAACATCTTCATGTACTCAATTTTATTCATGACAGCACTTCCTATGATTGCAGTTATAGTTCCAGTTTATAAGATGTTTCTTACAATTCATATTCTAGATAGCATCACTGGCGTCATTCTATATCTATCTGCTACATCACTTCCCTATGGAATATGGCTCATGAAGAACTTCATGGATGGAGTTCCTATTGAGTTGGAAGAAGCTGCAAAAATAGAGGGTGCAAACATAATGCAGACCCTCAAAATGGTAATCGCTCCACTGATGTTCCCAGGAATATGTGTCACTTTCATCTTCACATTCTCTGGTAGTTGGGGTAACTTCTTTGTTCCTTACATACTCTTGAGCTCACAGAACAAGCTCCCAGCTTCAGTTCTTCTTTATCAGTATTTCGGACAGCATGGAACAATATCCTACGGACCACTGGCAGCATTCTCAATAATTTATGCAATACCATCTATTCTTCTGTACATACTATCTCAGAGATACATGTCCAAAGGATTCAACCTAGCTGGTGCATCAAAAGGTTAAATAAACAACAACTGAATTTTTAAATATAAAACAAACAAAGGAAGAAAAATGATACAGATATCAGAAAGAATAGGAAAGCTATTGGAATATATGGAGCAGTTGATATACTCCGACAGAGTGGATATTGATAGCTACAAAATGATCAAAACTGAAACAAAGTTTGAAAACTTGAGCACACTTGATACCTCCAAGTGGAGTGATTTCAATCGAAGAGAGATATGGGGTGGCCATGAGGAATACTTTTGGTTTGAAACAGTACTCACAATACCTGAAAATTATGAAGGAAAATGTGTTGTATATGAACTGCTGACAGGAAGAGAAGCTTTCTGGGATGCAACAAACCCTCAATTTTCAATTTATGTAAATGGACAGTTGATTCAAGGTCTTGATGTAAATCATAGATCCATAATTTTGAGTGAGAGAGCAGCAGCTGGTGAGAAGTTCAGAATCATTCTATCTGCATTCACAGGTGTTCAGAACTTCTCATTGCATCTCAACTCATGCATGAAAGTTCTTCATCGCGATGTAGAGAAATATTTCTATGATATCTCTGTACCTTACAATGTTGCAAAATTACTTCCTTCTGATGATACAAATAGAATATTGATTCTCAAAGCACTGAACAATTCTTTGAATTTGGTCGATATGAGACAGGAGGGCTCTGAAAATTTCTACAGAAGCATTATTGCTGCAGAAGATGACATTCAGAAGAATTTCTATGATAAGTACTGTGGCGATCAAGACCTCAAGGTCTACTGTGTTGGTCACACTCACATTGACTGTGCATGGCTTTGGACTTTAAAAGTCACCGAAGATAAGAGTGTGAGAAGCTTCTCCACTGTACTGAATCTCATGAATGATTATCCTGAATATACATTCATGTCCAGCCAACCACAGCTCTATAAGTATGTAAAAAAGAACAATCCTGAACTATTCAAAGAGATTCAGAGAAGAGTTGCTGAGGGTCGCTGGGAAGTAGATGGTGGTATGTTTGTTGAAGCAGACTGCAATATTGCATCAGGTGAGGCTCTTATAAGACAGTTTGTCCATGGCAAGAAGTTCTTCAAAGATGAATTCAACAAAGACAATGAGATCCTATGGCTACCAGATGTTTTTGGTTATTCTGCAGCACTGCCTCAGATAATTAAAAAATGTGGTCTATCCTATTTCATGACAACGAAACTCAGTTGGAATGAATTCAACAAGATGCCTTATGATACTTTTGAATGGGAAGGAATTGATGGAACCAAGGTTCTAACACATTTTGTATCAATCAGAGATTACAATACAAAATCTAAGGAAGGAAGTGAGCAGACTGAACACTTCACAACATACAATGCTTATATCAATCCAAGCCAGATAAAAGGTGGATGGGAGAGATACAGTCAGAAAGATCTCAACAATGAGATTCTTTGCTGCTATGGTTTTGGTGATGGTGGTGGCGGACCAACAAAAGATATGCTTGAGAACAAGAGACGACTTTCAAAGGGTATTCCAGGATGTCCTCAGACTGTTGATAGCACTGCAAAAGAATTCTTCCATATTTTGGAGAAGAATGTTAAGGACAGTAAGTATCTTCCAAACTGGGTTGGAGAGCTATATCTTGAATATCACAGAGGGACCTACACTGGTATGGCAAGAAACAAACGCTACAACAGAAAGTCTGAGTTCTCCTATCAGAATGCAGAATGTTACTCCTCAATTGCAAATATTTTGACAGGAATGGCATATCCTTCAAAAGAGATCTATGAAGCTTGGGAGGTAATTCTTAGAAACCAATTCCATGATATTCTTCCAGGTTCCTCAATACATGAGGTATATGAAGATTCAAAGGCTGAATATGAGAAGATAAAGAGTACAAATGAAGTTCTTGTTGATACCTCTCTTTCATCCGTTGTTGATAAAATTGATGCAGATAAGAATTCATTGGTTGTCTTCAATCCAAACAGCTTTGAGTTCAATGGTTTGGTTGAACTTGATTGTGATGATGTGGTATCTGGAACTGAAAGACTTCAGAAGATTGATAGCAATCGCTATCTTGTGAGTGTTGATGGTATTCCATCTAAAGGTTACAGAGCTATATCCAATCTTGATTCTTCAAATCAAGATGCTCGAGGACCTATTACAATCACAAAAGATAGAATGGAGAATGATTTCTTCAAAATTGAATTCAATGATAAGGGTCAATTCAGCTCAATTTTTGACAAAAGAGAGAGCCGTGAGATTCTTAAGAAAGGTGAGATGGGAAATGTAATCATAAGTTATGAGGACAGACCACATAACTATGATGCTTGGGATCTCAACAAATATTATGATGAGAAACAGTGGGAAGTAGATGATGTAAGTAAGTGGGAAGTAATTGAGATTGGACCACTGAGAGGTTGCATAAAGATCTCCAGGGATTATCTTGATTCAACCATAGTTCAGTACATCTACATATACAGAGACATCGATAGAATTGATATCAAGAATGAGATTGATTGGCATGAGCATCAGATTTTCTTGAAGACATGGTTCCCTCTTGATGTTCACACAAATGAGGCTTCTTTTGATATTCAGTATGGTAATGTAAAAAGAAACACTCACAACAACACATCTTGGGATTATGCTCAATTTGAGGTATGCATGCATAAATGGCTTGATGTCAGTGAGTATGGTTTTGGTGTCAGCTTCCTCAATGACTGCAAGTATGGCTGCAGTGTGAAGAACAGCAATGTGAGTCTCTCTATGTTGAAATCTGGAGTTTATCCAAATCCTACAGCGGATCAGGAACATCATGAGTTCACCTATTCCATATATCCACATAAGGATGAATGGAGAAAATCAGAGCTCATAAAAAATGCCTATGAGATCAACAATCCTGCAATGCCAATCATCAAGAGAAGTGCTGCTGGAGAGTTACCTTCAAAATGGTCATTTGCTTCAACAGATAAAGAGAATGTTGTGATTGAGGTCGTAAAAGAAGCAACAGAAAGTACTGATACAATTATAAGGCTTTATGAATGCTACAATCTCAGAACAGACTCCACTCTTACATTTGGTAGACCTATCAAGTCAATTTATGAATGTGACATGATGGAGAACAATATTTCAGAGCTCAAACCTATTGAAAGCAATAAGATTGAATTTGAAATCTCTCCTTATGAGATCAAAACATTCAAAGTTGTTTTTTAATTGAAGAGTCAAAGAGATATAATTCATTCGTGAGTTATATCTCATATCTTAGGAAGGAGAGGTATGAATAAATCGAGAGTTGGAATCATTGGCTGTGGGAACATCAGTGATGCTTATATAAAGAACATTCAAACTAAATTTGATAATCTTGATCTGATTGCCCTATCAAACAGACACATTGAAAAGGCAAGAGAGAAAGCCAAAAGGTACAACATCAAGACAGTGATGACAGTTGAAGAGATGCTATCATCATCAGAAATTGATACCATCTTGATACTCACACCTCCAGATAGCCATGGATCTCTTGCAAAAAAGGCCATCGATAGCAATAAAAACGTCTATGTTGAGAAGCCCCTCTGTCTGACGGATTCAGAGGCACAGATGCTCTATGAGAGTGCAAAATCAAAAGGACTGAAACTTGGAGTTGCCCCTGATACCATCTATGGAGGAGCCTATGATACCTGCAGGAACTTGATAAAAAGTGGAAGACTTGGAGATATTGTTGGAGCTGAGGTAACATTCACAAGTCATGGACCTGAGAGCTGGCATCCAAATCCAGATTTCTATTACAAAAAAGGAGGTGGCCCACTTTTAGATGTTGGCCCCTATGATATATCTGCTCTGGTGAATTTGATTGGACCTGTTGAAACAGTCATGGGAATGAGCAAGAAGACCTTCTGCCAAAGGTCAAAAGTTCTCAGCGATAACTCAACAAGAACAATTGATGTTGATGTTGATACCTATCAATGTGGAATGCTCAAGTTTGAAAATGGAGCGATAGCAACACTGTCATTTATATTTGATATCTATGCCACCGAAGAGCACACTCTTGCAATCTATGGAACAGAAGGAACTCTATATCCTCCAAACCCAAATGGTTTTGGTGACACTGTCCTATTTCTAGATAAAAATGGGAAGATGGAAAAGGTTCCTCTTTCAAGCAATATGTATCTTGATGAGAGTCGAGGACTTGGACTGTCCAGAATGATTGATGGATATGATAGTTCAAAACTAGCTCTGCATGTGATGAAGATAATGTCATCAATAGTGAGATCATCTGATACAGGAACTGGTGTTTGTATAAAATAAGAGAGAGATCTCTGACACAAAAAAAAGATGCTCTATCTCTTTGAACATTTCAATGAGATATTGCATCTTATAATTTTCTAATATAATTATGCTCTATAGCTGTTCAGCTATTTCTGCATCTAACTTTTTCATTGAATAAGTAGGTTCATATCTCTTTACAAGATTTCCTTCCTTATCGAACAAGAACTTTGTGAAGTTCCATTTTATATCATCATTATCTTTATAATTTTTGTCCTGTTTTTTATACATGGCATGTAAGATAATTCCAATTTTATTCTTCAAATCGAATCCACCAAACTTAGTATTTTTTACCAAATCTTTATATAGAGGAATGGCATTCTCACCATTAACATCGATCTTTCCAAATTGTGGGAATGTGATCCCGAAACGACCAGTACAGAATTCATGAATTTCATCTTCAGTTCCTGGAGCTTGAGATCCGAATTGATTACAAGGGAAATCTAAAATCTCAAAACCCTGAGCTTTGTATTTCTCATACATTTCTTCTAATGGTTTGTACTGAGGAGTAAAACCACATTCAGTAGCGGTATTGATCACCAAGACAGCTTTGCCTTTATAATCTGCTAGAGAAACTTCTTCACCTTTCATGTCTTTGACTTTGTAATTTTCTAAATTCAACTTTGTAATCCTTCTTATAGTTAATTTCTTATTGATAACTAATATCAATAAATTAAGGATAGATATAATGGCTCAAATTGTCAAGCAAAAATCATCAATATATGCAAAAAAGTTAGTTTTTAATAACAAATAACTTCTGACATTCATATTACTTAACAAACGATAACTTATTTTATTGAAAGTAAAAATAATTCCAAATCTTTAAAAAATATTGGCAATTATATATACCCTATTTTGAGGAATACGTAAATTTTGACACCTCTTTTTGATATAATTACATTTTTATTATGCTACATAATGTATAATTATTTAGTGTGCTTGCATATTGTTCTGGTATTTCATTATATTGCCTTGAATTACATAATAAATCCTTACCCTGAAAGAATTAATTTGACAATAATTTTTCTATGAGTATATTATATATGTAAGAGAAAAAACTACTTATTAATAGTTCGATTGTTTTGGAGGTATTGTATGAGACGCAGAAACTTTTATACTAGAAATAGTCAATTGTATCCCAGTGAGATGGGAGCATTCGATTTTGGATTGTATCGTAATCTTTCAAAAGAAAACGATTTTGAGTATTCAATAAGAAATGAAAAGTATGAGAACCTTATAAAGAATTCTTCACGTAAGAACAGGGTCAAAAATAGAAGGAAGTAATACTTTTCACAATTACATATACTTTAAGGCTGCTGTCTACAAACAGTGGCCTTAAATTGAATTCAAGCAGAACTTCTATCTTATTGCAATTCATAGAAATCTATTTTAAACTTTTTTTCGCGAGGTATTTGATGGACAGAGCTGCAATATTTGATTTCAATGGAACTCTTTTTTGGGACAGTGAGATAAACTACATCTCTTGGAACAACTGCATAGAGAGATGGTTCAACAGACCATACACAAGAGAGCTATATGCTCAGTTAAATGGAAGAACCAACGAGGAGACTTTGGAGGTTCTGTATGGCAAGAAACTCGATAGCAGTTTTGTTTCAAAAAAATCAAATGAAAAGACCGCTGAATATCTGAGGGTACTAGAATCACAGAGTCAAAGCATAACACTGGCAAGAGGAGCTGAGTCTCTTTTCAAAGCTCTGATTGATGATGGTATCAAAATAGCAATTGCAACAAGTGCACCCACTGATCTGATGGTTCACTACAAGAGGTACTTCGCCCTTTCAAGATTCTTCAAAGATGAATACATAATATCAAGTGATGGAAGTATCCCAAGCAAACCACATCCTGCTATTTATCTGAAGACAATTGAAAGACTGAATGTAGATTCCTCTTCATGCATTGTATTTGAAGATACAAAGAGTGGGATACTGAGTGCTCATAGAGCTAAAGTCAAAAAAGTCATTGCAATTGACAGTGATGGATCTGACATAAAGACAACTTCCACAATGAAAGAGACATCGATGAGCATCAATAGCTTTGAAAATCTAAACTTCAAAGCACTTTTCTAAAGATCAGAAAAACGATAACAGTGAGCCCATGCAAAATACCAAATAAAACAAAAATTCCACTTTCAAAGCGACATAAATCATCAATAAAAAGTGTAATTTTGTAAGGAAATGGCATGCCTTTTGACATTCAATACAATAATTATTAAGTACTATATTATAGCATTAAATGACATAATTCTATTTTTATTTCATATATAACTTTACACAATTTTTTACTCTATTTTTTTAGTTAAAAATAAATTATCTCAAATTCAAATTAAACAACTACCAATTTGAAACTTTTTTTTTCAAGTTTATTTTTTTATTCATTTTCGATATTTTTATATCTTTTTACACATATGCACCATTTTTTTTTGATATTTTTGTTGTCTAGCATAACAAATTGTCTCTATATTGCAACTTATTCTATTTTTCTATCAAGTTTTGGTTTTTTTTTGTTTACAAAGTATTGTTTTCCGCTAATAATAACCCAATATAAAATAAATAGGAGTTTGTATGGATAACGAGCCAAACAACGAGAACGTTTACAAATTAAATGGTAAAGTACCACTTAAGACAGCAATTCCGCTAGGTCTTCAACATGTTTCTGCCATGTTCGCAAGTAACTTAACCCCAATTTTGATCATCACAGGTATCTGTGGTATTTCTGCAGGTAGTGCCCTTCAGATTACAATTTTACAGAACGCAATGCTACTTGCTGGATTGATCACATTGATTCAGGTAATTGGTATGGGACCAGTTGGTGGTAAGCTACCAATCGTAATGGGAACAAGTAGTGGTTTCATCGGTGTATGTCAGGGAATAGCTGCAAGCATGGGCGGCGGACTAATTGGTTATGGTGCTATAATGGGTGCCAGTCTAATAGGTGGTTTATTTGAAGGTGTACTTGGTCTCTTCTTAAAACCATTAAGAAAATTCTTCCCACCAATCGTTACAGGTACAGTTGTACTAGCTATTGGTCTATCATTACTTGGAATCGGTACTGCATTCTTTGCAGGTGGATTTGGAGCAAAAGACTTTGGTTCATTAGAAAACCTAGGACTTGGTTTCATCGTTATGGTAGTTATTGTTATCTTCCGTCACAGTAAATCTCCTTTCCTACGTGCTACATCAATCATCATTGGTATCCTTGTAGGTTATGTTCTATCAATTATCATGGGATTTGTTCTTCCAAAAACACTTATGATCACAGCAGCTGATGGTACAACTCAAGAAGTTACAAAAGCTTGGGTTCTTCAGACAAGCAAGATTGCAGCAGCTGGTTGGTTCTCCATTCCAAAATTGATGCCTGTTAAAATGGTATTCAGTGCAAAAGCTATCTTCCCTATGATCATCATGTTCATTGTTACAACAATTGAAACAATCGGTGATGTATCTGGTATCACTCAAGGTGGTATGGATAGAGAAGCAACTGATGAAGAATTATCAGGTAGTGTAATGTGTGATGGTTTGGGATCTTCAATTGCATCAGTATTTGGTGTACTTCCTAACACTTCATTCTCTCAGAATGTTGGTTTGGTTGGTATGACTCATATTGTTAACAGATCTGTTATTGCAATCGGTGGTATCGCATTGGTAATTTGTGGTCTATTCCCTAAATTAGCAGCTATCATCTCAATCATGCCAATGAGTGTTCTTGGTGGAGCAGCAGTAATGATGTTCGCATCAATCACAGTAAGTGGTATCGAACTATTAACAAAAGAAAAACTTACAAACAGAAACATCACAGTTCTAATCGTAAGCTTGGGTCTTGGTTATGGTTTGGGTTCAACTCCAGCAGCAGTAGCTCAGCTACCTTCAGCTCTACAGTTGATCTTCAGCGGCAGTGGTATCGTACCTGCAGCTCTATTTGCAATAGTATTGAATGTTGTGCTTCCTAAGGATGCAGAATAATTTAAGAATATAGCTTGAATAGAAACTACCAATCAGTGATGGTTGGTAGTTTTTTTATCCCTTGGGGACGACAGTCAAGACAAAAAAAACTGCCACATTGAAGCAGCAGCTGCAAAAATTGTAATAATTTTTATCTAGTTAATATTGCATGCAGGTACAGGCAAAGCTGCTCTCGCAAGCTTTCTTGCAAATATTCTGCATTTTATTTTAAATTTATAAATGTTTGATACACATTCATATAAGGCACAGATCTTATCACTCACACATACCAATGCACTTTCTTTGAACTTTGGTAACGCAAGATTGATAGGAAACATGTGTTTCAGGATGATATCTTCTTCTTTTTTTGTTAAAGAATAATCTTCTTTAGCAGCCATAGCTGCAATAGATGCATGATGGCGAAGATGATGCTTCTTATTGGCTTCGTTATCATCATGACAATCATATAAATAATAATCATGAAGAAGAGCCCCTGTAGTTAGTTGAAATCTATCGACATTCAGATGAAGTAAATCAGCCAAATATAAAGACACATAGGCAACATTGACGCAATGTCGTAAAAGCGAAGTACCAAAGTGATGAGTATATTCTCGTGTTTGGAGTAACCTAGTGGATTGGCATAAGTTTTCAAATGTATTGGAAAAGATATTCAAATCTACTCTTTGTTTATGTTTTTTGTTCACATAGGAAGTATAAGAACAAAATTCAGATAATTCAAGGAAAAATATCGCCACTTTTATGTAGTTATTCATTTTTCTGTGATAATACACAAAAAAATCACAATATTTTAGCACTTCTATAACAAAGATATATCTGCAATCCTGATGCCTTTTACATTTTACTGCAACCAAATCAATGGATTTTTGTAAATTAATACTTTTTTTGATGACTCTTATAGATTAATTCCTAATAGAATACTATGATTTAAAAAAATCTTACCAAGGAAGGTCACAATGCCAGGATTTGTTAAATACATTGAAATTGTTTTTGAAATAGCTTATTTGATAAGTGTAATTTCACTTGGAATCATAATCATAAAGAGTGCAAAAGATATAGAGCACAAGCTATTTGGTTACATGGCCATAATCTTGGGTGCAGGAGATGCTTTTCATCTCGTTCCAAGAATCATATCAAATGCAACTGATACATTTGCACAGCACGTTGTATCGTTGGGTTTTGGAGAGATGGTCACATCAATCACCATGACAATATTCTATGTATTCCTCTATAGAATATTCAAGATGCATTATAAAAAAAGGAATATGAAGAAGATTGATTGGACAGTTTTCTTCTTAGCAGCTCTGAGAATAATACTTGTAGCTCTTCCACAGAATCAATGGACATCAGCAGACAAGCCTTACATGTGGGGAATATATAGAAACATTCCTTTCGTAATACTTGGAGTGATCATTGTAGTTCTGTTCATTAAAGAGAGCAGAATCACAGAAAATGACTCTTACAGGAATATGGCTGTAGCCATAATACTCTCATTCATTTTCTATTTGATTGTAGTTCTTGGTGCATCAATATACCCTGCTCTTGGAATGTTCATGCTACCAAAGACTCTTGCATATGTTTGGATTGTAGTTATGGGATTCAAAGATAACAAGAAAAGTCTTCAGAAATAAATAACTCAATTTATAAAAAAATACCCTTCAGCCAATATTTTTACATATCAACTGAAGGGAGTTTTTTCTAATTATATAACCAATAGTCCACAAAAAGATTTATGTTCTATCTAAAAACAAGTTACCTTATGCAAAGAATGAGATGATCAAAGCAACTACGAATCCTGAGAAACCAACCAATGTTTCCATGACTGTCCAAGATTTCAATGTTGTTTTCTCATCAATTCCTAGAAGTGTTGTTACCAACCAGAAACCTGAATCATTGAAGTGAGAGAGTACAGTTGCACCACCTGCAATTGCAGCTGTAACACAAGCTAAATACAATTGAGAGTAGCTTGAAAGTCCTGGCATTGCTGCCATGATACCTGCTGCCATTGTCATTGCTACTGTAGCTGAACCAACTGAGATTCTAACTAGAGCTGCAACAATAAATGCCACGATTACGTAAGGGAAAGGACTACCTGCAACAGCATTACCGATTATCTCACCAATGCCGGAGTTTATCAAAATAAATTTCAACACACCACCACAAGCTGTAACCAATAAGATCAGACCTGTTGGTTCCAAACTCTTTGTCATAACTTTTTCCAATTCTTCTTTGCTGTAACCGTGTTTCACACCCAATACAAGCATTGCAACAACTGTTGCAATCAATAGAGCAATAAAAGGCTCACCAATGAAGGAGAAGAAAGGAGCTACATTTGATAGAGATGGTACAGCATTTGAAACTGTGTTCAAGATGATCAAAACTAAAGGAATGAGGATAATTGATACAACAGTTGCGAAACTTGGAAGTTTGTCTTCTGCCATATTTTCTGTATTTGCATGGTATTCTGGAATTGCAACATATATTTTGTTACCAATATATTTACCAAAGATAGGACCAGCAACGATCATAGATACAACACCACAAGCCAGACCAACCATGATAACATAACCTAAATCCACACCCAACATACTTGATACCAAAATTGGACCTGGTGTTGGTGGGATGAAAGCATGACCTACAGCCAAACCTGCTAGCAATGGAATTGCATATGTCAATGTTGATTTATTTGTTCTCTTAGCCAAACTGAATGCCAATGGAATAAGGATGATCAGACCTGCATCAAAGAATACAGGCATAGCTATTACCAAACCTGTGATACCTAAAGCCCAAGCAGCTTTGTCATCACCAAATTTGTTGACCAAAGTATTTGCAATCTGCTGTGCACCACCAGAAATTTCCAAGATAGCACCAAACATTGATCCCAGACCAACAAGCAAAGCAATACCTTTTAAAGTACCACCAATACCATCATTTACACTGCTTACAATTGTTTCATAAGGCATTCCTGCACACAGACCAATAAAAATTGCACTGATTAAGATTGCAATAACTGGCTGTAATTTACCTTTAATAATCAAAAGCAGCAATAAAGCTATTCCTGCAATAGCTGATATAATCAGACGCCCGGCACCCATACTTGTTGCCACAGTAGAAACCATAAAATTCATTATTTATCCTCCAAACTAATGTTTTATTTCTTATATTCCATGTATCCACCCTTCATAGGTGATACTGCATGTTGTGTGTAGATATTCATCACGCCTGATTTAAATTTATTTTCAGGAGCACTCCATCTGAGCTTTCTTTCGTTTAAGATTTTTTCGATTTCGCTGTCGTCCAATCTTTCCCCTTTAACTCCAGAAATCTTCAACACACGATTTTCAATGTCAATTTCGATTACATCGCCCTCTTCTACCAAAGCAATTGGTCCACCTTCAGCAGCTTCAGGAGATACATGTCCAATAGCTGGTCCTTTAGATGCACCAGAGAATCTTCCATCGGTGATCAATGCAATGCTGCTTGCAAGTTCTTCATCAGATGCAATAGCTTCTGTTGTGTAGAACATCTCAGGCATACCTGATCCCTTAGGTCCTTCGTAACGGATGAATACTGCATCACCAGGATTGATCTTGTGATTGATTATTGCATCAATTGCAGCTTCCTCACTGTTGAAAGGTCTAGCATTCAATGTTGCTTTGAACATCTCTTTAGGAACTGCAGAGTGTTTTACAACAGCACCTTCTGGAGCTAAATTGCCTTTCAAAATTGCAATTGTTCCGTTTGTTCCAATTGGATTTTCATAGGTCTTGATTATATCTTCTCTTTTTCTGTTTACAGCTTTTAGATAACCATCACATTTATCGTAGAAACCATTGTTCTTGCAGTCCTCTAGGTTCTCACCAAGAGTCTTTCCTGTTACTGTCATCACATCCAGATGAAGTTGATCTTTGATCTCTTCCATAACACGTGGAACACCACCTGCATAGTAGAAATATTGAGCTGGCCAGTCACCAGCTGGTCTTACGTTCAATAAGTAATGTGCATTTCTGTGTATTCTATCAAATGTATCACTGTCGATTTCAATACCGAACTCTCTTGCAGCCGCTGGTAAGTGGAGAAGACAGTTTGTTGAACCTGAGATAGCTGCGTGTACCATGATTGCATTTTCAAATGATTCTTTTGTTACAATATCGCGACTCTTGAGTCCCATTTTGCCCAATTCAACAGCCTGTTTACCGGCTCTTCTTGCAACTTCCTGTAGATCATCACAAGTAGCAGGCATCAGTGCAGATCCTGGTAACATCAAACCAAGTGACTCTGCCATTACCTGCATAGAAGATGCAGTACCCATGAATGAGCAAGCACCACATGAAGGACATGCATTCAATTTGTAGTAATTCAATTTCTCTTCGGTGATCTCACCTCTCTGACACATAGCACTGTATGCACCAATCTGCTCTAAAGTCAGTAAGTCTGGACCTGCATCCATAACTCCACCAGTAACAATTATTGATGGTATGTTCAATCTTCCGATTGCTTTCAAATGAGCTGGAATAGCTTTATCACAGGAAGCAACAAAAACACCTGAATCAAAGGTTGTTGCTCTTTCGTGGATTTCAATTAAATCTGCAATTATTTCTCTAGATGCAAGTGAGTAGTTGATTCCATCATGACCCTGTGACATTCCATCACAGATATCTGTTGCAAAATACTTTGCTGGTTTTGCACCATTTTCTTTTACACCTTTCTCCACTTCTTGTACCAAAGAGAAAAGATGAGCACTTCCTGGATGACTATCACCAAAAGTGCTTTCAACTAAAACCTGCTGCTTGGATAGATCTTCAACACTCCATCCCATTCCTCTTCTTAAAGGATCCATTTCTGGAGCAATTTCTCTGATTTTTTGACTATTAAATTTCATAATACCTCCAATATTTGTCAGACCGCTTTGGTAAAATATCATTGATATACCAACATGTCAAGCAAAATATTCAGTATTTATCAGACAAATATTCATCAAAGTTTTAGGACATGCATAAAAAAAGCCAACAGTGTTCAGTGCTGTTGGCCAAAATAATTTGATTTATTTACTGCTCATCAATCTTCTTCAAGATCAACTGTCTGTTGTAATCAAGGTGCATGATCATAGCATTTTTAGCACCAAGTTCATCACCTCTTATAATTGAATCAGAGATCAACCTATGTGAGTATACAGTCTCTGAGAGTAGCTTTCTGTTTGTAACATCAATCAATGTTGAAACCGATGAGTTGATGAGTGGAATCAAATTTTCAATGATTTTATTCTGTGAATAACGAGCAATAGCTGAGTGAAACTCTATGTCGTAATCCAAGTGATTCACTCCAGATTTGATGCACTCCTCTATCTTGTCACATAGAACTTTGATCTCCACTTTCTGCTCTTTTGTTGCTTTTTTGGCAGCAAGAGATGCCATCTCTGGCTCAAGTAGAAGTCTTACAACAATGAAGTCCATTGCCAATTCTAACTTATCTTTTACATATCCCAATCTCAGAGGATCTAAATCAATCGGAATTAAATTTTTAACATAGGTACCTGAACCACGTCTTGTTTCCAAAACATCTCGTGAATCAAGTCTTGAAAGCGCCTCTCTTAAAGAACTTCTCCCCACATTAAACAGAGATGTCAATTCTTTTTCGGTGGGTAATTTATCCCCTATTTTCAATTCTTCATCTTTTATATATTGCAATATTTTATCTTCAATTTGATTTGTTAAAGAATTTGCTTGAGTTTGCATTTTTATCACTCCTAGATAATTATTATTTTAGTTGAAATTTTTTTTATAGTCTAGCTTGCATTGATTCAAGTCAAATGAGCCAATACCATCATATCTATGAGATATTATGCTTTTGGCAATTTCATTTAAATCAGAAGCTTATTTTCATATTTTTGTATAAGTCATTCATGCTTTATATAATGAAAAACAATCATTTTTTTTGATAATAATTGTCAATCAACACATTAAACATTCCTATTTATGGTATAAATGTACAATCGACAAATCATTTTCAATTTGGTATTTTTCTAATAACAAAAGAAGCATTCGGTATTTTAACGTATAAATTACTACGTAAAAGAAATTTAAACATTGCATTTTAAATTT
>JBFHKM010000013.1:0-39051 GCA_041595335.1 Sphaerochaetaceae bacterium | reverse complement strand
GAGCACAATTGTGCTCGATAGGTTCTCAAATTCAAAAGGTTCTGTTCTAAAAAGAATTGATGAATCACTAATAGGAAAACTATGAAAATAATAATATCACCAGCTAAAAAGATGAAGAAAAAGGAATTTGTAGGAAATATAACAACTCCGATTTTTTCTAAAAATGCACTGACTATTGCAAATAAGATAAAGAAGTGTGATCTTGAAGAATTGCAGAAGGCTTTCAAATGTAGCCCTAAGATTTCACAAGAGGTGTATAACTATTACCATAACTTCAATTCAGATCTTCATCCTGCGCTTTACCGTTATGATGGTTTGCAATATATGAATATTGATGTTTTGAGTTTGAATGAAGCTGAGAGATCTTTTTTAAATGAAAATCTTCTGATAGCAGATGCTCTGTATGGTCTATTGAAACCAACAGATTTGATATCTCAATATCGGCTTGATTACAATTCTAAGTTTGATTTTGTGAAGCCTGACTTCTATAAAAAGAAGATCAAAAAAGTTATAACCGAGCCTTATATTAATCTCTGTTCCAACGAGTATTCTGCAATACTTCCAGAAGGTCTTGCAATAAATATCACCTTCATACAGAACTTAAAAGGTGTGAGCAAGAGCTACAGTACAAATACAAAGATAGCCAGAGGAAAATTTGTGAAGTATCTTGCAAATGAGCAAAATACTTCAATTGAGGTTCTGACTTCTTTTAAAGAGGAAGGCTATGTATTTGATGAGGCTGCAAGTGATGAATCAAATATAGTTTACTATAAAGTTATTTAGCTTTTTTCCATGGTCGGTTATTTCCAAACCAACCTCTCTCATCCCAATAAGCTCTATCAACATCACCCGCAACTTTAGATTGGATTTTTCTATAAACTGCAAAGTTAAATTTACTTTTCAGCGGTGTGTGATATTTTCCACTTTGGTAGAGTTTGTTTACACTTTTTACTATTTTATTGCTCTGCTTCTCTATTTCGTCTTTTTTCTTTTCTGATACTTTTGCCCATGACATGCTTTGAACTGCCATGCCTATGCTATATATCTTTGGAATTCCAAAATATGTGAAGCATTCTGCAACTTCTTTTATTGTGTTTTTATAAACAGGTCCAGCTGCAGTTGAGACAACCACCAGCTGCTTATTGAACATTGAGTTCTCAGGCCTGTGCATCATGAACCAAGAAGAAAAGTGATCTATGAATGTTTTTAGCTGTCCATTCATATGAAGAATATATACAGGTGTTGCAACAATCAAAAGATCCGCTTCTAACATCAGGTCTCTCAATGGGAGTATTTTTTCTTGATGAGGACAGAACTCCATTCCTTTTGTAACACATCTGAGACATCCCTGACAGTATGGAATCTGCTCTTTCTGCAAATTAATTTCATTAATTTTTGCACCATCAAATTTAGATGCAAGATTTCTTGCTATTGTACTGGATGTTCCTTTTGATCTTGGTGAAGCGTGAACTATCGTTATTGTCATTATATGTCCTTATTTTCCTGTGGTCTTATTTAAATATAAGGATATATTATTTAGATGTAAAGATTGTCTTTGATATCAATCAAAACTTAGATCATTATTTAAAGTCTTCATCAAATCAATACCTTGCAAAAAATACCTAATTCAATAAAAATAATAAACCCTGACATTTGCCAGGGTGATAAAAATTAATTTACATTTTCTTCTCTAAATCCGATCATATCTTTTATTGAAGAGCCTGGGGCCACAATAGGATATACTTTATCATCAATAGGAATTTGAGCGTCAATAACACATGGCTTATTAAGGCTCAGAGCTTTTTTTATAACCTCATTAGGATCATCATCTAGTGAAAGTTTCATTGACTCAACGCCATAAGCTTTTGCAAGCATGCACCAATCAATTGGTGTATCCAGTGTTGTTTGACTGTAGTGCTTGTCATAAAACAAAGTCTGCCATTGTCGGACCATACCTAATGTATGATTGTTCATTACTATTACGATAACTGGTAAATTATAACGTGCAATTGTTGTCAATTCATTGCTGTTCATTCTAAAACAACCATCACCTGCAACATTCACCACTCTAACATCTTTGTTTCCCATTTGAGCACCAATTGCAGCTCCAGTACCATATCCCATTGTTCCAAGACCACCACTTGTTAAAAAACGTCTTGGATTCTTATGGTTCAAGAACTGAGCTGTCCAAATCTGATGCTGTCCAACTTCTGTTGCAACAATATCATCTTCATTAAGATTTTCATTTAGGGCATTTATAATTTCATAAGCTCTATGACTTTCATGGTTGGTCAACACAGGGAATCTCTTTTTGTATCCTGCAACTTCCTGCATCCAACTAGCATGTTCTTGTTTTTTGATCTTGCTCATCAATCTATCAAGAACAACATTGATATCTCCAACCAAATGGCATGAAGTTTCAATATTTTTGTCAATTTCAGCTGGATCAACATCAATCTGTATGATTCTTGCATGTTTGGCAAAACTGCTTGCTTTACTTATAACTCTATCAGAGAAACGAGCACCAATAACTATCAATAAATCACATTTATTGATGCAAACATTAGAAACTTTTGACCCATGCATTCCAACCAGTCCAGTATATCTATTGCTGTCACTGCGTATTGCTCCGCAGGCCATCAATGATACACAAGATGGTGAATCTATTAAATCAATGAAGTCTCTAACTCTCTCTGATGAATTTGAAATTATTGTACCTCCACCAACGTAACACATTGGTCGAGATGAATTTTCAATCATGTTTGCAGCTACATCTAGATTTGGTTCTTTCAATCTATTTGATAGGTATTTGATCTCTCTAGGTTCTTCTTTTTGATATTCACAAAGGTCTATCATAGCATTCTTTGTTATATCAATAAGTACTGGACCAGGTCTTCCTTCTTTTGCAATGAAGAATGCCTCTCTAACAATACCAGCTAAATCCCCAGCTTTTTTAACTATATAGTTATGCTTGGTTATTGGCATTGTAACACCAGTAATATCAACCTCTTGGAAACTGTCTTTACCTAATAAAGTTGTTGGAACATTACCTGTAATAGCAACCATAGGAACACTGTCCATTTGGGCAGTTGCAATACCTGTTACTAAATTAGTTGCACCTGGACCACTTGTTGCTATGCATACTCCAACTTTACCAGTTGAACGAGCATAACCATCAGCAGCGTGAGATGCACCTTGTTCATGAGCAGTTAAGATATGTGTTATTTTGTCACTGTTATTATATAGAGCATCATAAAGTGGCAAAACCGCCCCACCAGGGTAGCCAAACACTGTATCTACATTCTGCTCAATCAAAGTTTTTATTAATATTTCAGCACCAGATATTTGCATATAAATTCTCCTAAATTATTTCAATTAATCCTTGAATACTGCACCTTTAGATGCATCCGTTACATTTTGTGCATAACGAGCCAAGTATCCAGTTGTTATGCTTGGAGTCTTTGGTTTCCAAGCTTTCTTTCTTTCTTCCAATATCTTTTCATCAACTTTTAATTCAAGAATTCTGTTTGGAATATCAATAAATATTTCATCACCTTCTTCAACAAGTCCAATCAAACCACCTTGTGCTGCTTCAGGACAAACGTGACCAATAGATGCTCCACGAGTTGCTCCACTGAAACGACCATCAGTTAAAAGTGCTACTGTTTTATCTTGTCCCATTCCAGCAATTGCACTGGTTGGAGATAACATCTCTCTCATTCCAGGACCACCTTTTGGACCTTCATAACGAATAACAATGACATCACCGTCTTTTATTTCTTTATTATAAATAGCCTGTATGCTCTCTTCTTCACTTTCAAAAACACGAGCAGGTCCAGTATGAACAAGCATTTCAGGAGATACTGCACTTTGTTTTACAACAGCTCCTTCTAATGCAAGGTTACCTTTAAGTACTGCAAGACCACCTGTAGCTTGATATGGATTATCAATAGGTCTAATTACTTCAGTATTGTAATTAGTTGCATTCTTGTAGCTATTTTCAATTGTATCTAATGTTACTGTCATCAGATCACCTTTAAGCAATCCAACTTCTGCTAGTTCTTTCATAACAGCCATTATACCACCAGCTTCATGTAAATCTTGAATATGGTGAGGTCCAGCTGGTGCTAAGTGACATAAATTAGGTACTTTTGCACTGATTTCATTAGCTTTGAAAATATTGAAATCAATTCCAGCATTGTGTGCAATTGCAGGTAGATGCAGCATTGTATTTGTACTGCAACCAAGTGCCATATCAACAGTTAATGCATTCATGAAGGAATCTTCGTTGATGATATCACGAGGTCGTAAATTTTTATCAAGAATTTCCATCACTTTATAACCTGCTTCTTTTGCAAGTCTCTCTCTAGCCGCATAAACAGCTGGGATTGTACCATTACCAGGAAGAGCCATGCCCAAAACTTCTGTCAAACAGTTCATTGAGTTTGCAGTGAACATACCAGAGCAGGAGCCACAGGTTGGACAAACATTGTCTTCCCAAGATTTAAAAGTCTCATCATCCATCTTGCCACTTTGCTTCATGCCAACAGCTTCAAACATTGATGCAAGATTTCGCTCAGTTGTGTGTCCTGGAACCTTACCCGCTAGCATTGGACCACCAGATACAAAGATACATGGTACATTCAATCTCAAAGCAGCCATCAACATTCCTGGAACAATCTTGTCACAGTTAGGGACAAATACAAGAGCATCAAAAGGATGAGCAGTTGCCATTATTTCAACACTGTCTGCAATGAGTTCTCTTGAAGCCAAACTGTATTTCATACCAGTATGCCCCATAGATATTCCATCACAAACTCCAATTGTTGGGAAAGATACAGGTGTACCACCTGCATTTCTAACACCAGCTTTTACACATTCAACAATTCTATTTAAATGAACATGACCTGGAATAATTTCATTTGCAGAATTTACTATTCCAATAATTGGTTGATGAATTTCTCTATCTGTCCAACCAAGTGCTTTCATTAAAGATCTATGTGGTCCTCTATCAAGGCCCTCTGTCATTGCAGAAGATCTTTCTTTCATACTTTCTTTGCTCATGTTTTATCTCCTAATTCCTATATAGCAGCAGCTATTAGGTCTCCCATTTCTTTAGTTCCAACTTTTTTCATACCTTGTTCAAATATATCGCCAGTTCTAAAACCATCATCCAAAACTTTACCGACAGCATTTTCAATAGCTTTTGCTTCTTTTTCCATTTTGAAGGAATAGCGTAGCATCATAGCAACTGATAAGACTGTTGCAATAGGGTTAGCAAGATCCATTCCAGCAATATCAGGTGCACTGCCATGAATTGGTTCATACATTCCAAGAGTTCCTTTTCCCAAAGAAGCTGAAGGAAGCATTCCGATAGATCCGGTAATTTGAGATGCTTCATCTGATAATATATCACCAAACATGTTTGTTGTTACAATAGTATCAAATTGATTTGGGTCTCTTACAAGTTGCATTGCTGCGTTATCAACATAAAGATGATTTACTGTTACTTCAGGATAATCTTTTGACATTCTCTCAACTACAGATCTCCAAAGTTGAGAAGAATTCAAAATGTTTGCTTTATCAACTGATGTTAACTTTTTGTCTCTGACCATTGCTATTTCAAAAGACTTTTTTACAATTCTTTCAATTTCTGGGATTGAATATTCAAGTGTATCATATGCACTGTTATCGTCTCTACCTCTCTTTCCAAAATAGATACCACCAGTAAGTTCTCTTACTACCATGATATCAAGTCCGTTTGCTACAATTTCATCTTTTAAAGGACAGGCACCTTTCAATTGTGGGTACATGATAGCTGGGCGAAGGTTGCAGAAGAGGTTCATTCCACTTCTAAGTCCAAGCAATGCTTTTTCAGGACGAAGGTTAGATTCAACATTGTCCCATTTAGGTCCACCAACAGCACCTAAAATGACACTATCAGATGCTTTACATATATCAAGACTTTTTTGAGGTAGAGGTTCACCATATTTATCAATGGCACATCCACCTGCAATTGCTTCTTCATAGGTTACTTCAAAATTATATTTTGCTGCTGTTGCATCTAAAACTTTAACTGCTTCATTTACGATATCTGGTCCGATACCATCACCTTTTACCAATGCTATTTTCATTACATCTCTCCCTGTTTTGACATATAAGCTGCAAGACCACCTGCTTCAATTAAGCCCTGCATAAAAGGAGGAAATGGTTCTGCTTGGAATTCTTTATTTTTTGTTAGATTTTTGATCTTTCCTGTTTCAAAATCTACTTCAACTACATCACCTTGTTCAATATTGTCGCATGCTTCTGGGCATTCAAGAATAGGAAGTCCAATGTTGATTGAGTTTCTATAGAAGATTCTGGCAAATGTTCTTGCAATTACACAGCTCACGCCTGATTCTTTAATTGCAATTGGAGCATGTTCACGACTTGATCCACAACCAAAGTTCTTATCAGCTACTATGATGTCGCCTTTTTCAACTGTTTTAGAAAAATCTAAATCAATGTCTTCCATACAGTGTGCTGCAAGTTCACTTGCAACTGATGTATTTAAATATCTAGCTGGGATGATTACATCTGTATCAACGTTATCTTTATATCTATAAGTTTTACCTTTGGCTTTCATTAGTTATCTCCTTCGTTTGGATCTGCTAGGTATCCTTTAATTGCGCTTGCTGCAGCAACTTCTGGTCCTGCTAGATAAACTTCACTTTTTACATGTCCCATTCTTCCAACAAAGTTACGGTTTGTTGTTGATATAGCTCTTTCATTTTCTGCAAGAATACCCATATGCCCACCAAGACATGGTCCACAGGTTGGTGTTGAAACAACACATCCAGAATCTATGAATGTTTCAAGGATTCCTTCTTTCATAGCATCTTTATATATCTGCTGTGTTGCAGGAAGTACAATGCATCTTACATCAGATGAGATTTCATGACCTTTTAAAATGCTAGCTGCTTTTCTTAAATCACTCAAACGGCCGTTTGTGCAAGATCCAATTACAACTTGGTCAATTTTTACTTTTCCCCATTCTTCTGGTGTCTTTGTGTTCTCTGGAAGATGTGGGAATGCAACTGTACTCTTTATTGTTGACAAGTCAATATCAATTGTTCTTTCATATTCTGCATCAGGATCAGCTTTGAATATCTGTGGTGTTTTCTTGCCATGTGCTTTTAGATAATCGAGTGTGATGTCATCAACTTCAAATATTCCATTCTTAGCACCAGCTTCGATTGCCATGTTAGCTACTGTAAATCTATCATCTATTGTTAGATTTTTAACGCCTTCTCCTGTAAATTCCATAGATTGATAAAGAACGCCATCAACGCCTATCATTCCAATGATATGTAGAATCAGGTCTTTACCACCAATATTTTTGTTGAACTTTCCTGTTAGGTTAAATTTAACAGCAGTTGGAACCTTGAACCAAGCTTTACCTGTTGCCATTCCGCATGCCATATCTGTTGAACCAACACCTGTTGAGAAGGCACCTAGGGCACCATAAGTACAGGTATGTGAATCAGCTCCAATCACTAAATCACCTGCTGTTACGAGTCCTTGCTCTGGTAAAAGAGCATGCTCAATTCCCATCTTACCAACTTCAAAGTAGTTTGTAATATCATTAGCTTTAGCAAATTCTCTCATACATTTGCATTGTTCTGCAGCTTTGATATCTTTATTAGGTGCAAAATGATCTGGTACCAATGCAATTTTATCTTTGTTAAATACATCTTTTCTACCAAATTTTGCAAATTCAGCAATTGCAACAGGACTGGTGATATCGTTTCCTAGAACAAGATCAACATCAGCCATAATCAATTGACCTGCTTTTACACTTTTCAAGCCAGCCTTAGATGCAAGCAGTTTCTGTGACATAGTCATTTTCATAAATTTATACTCCTTAAATAGCAGGTTCCACACCTGCATCTTGTAAATACCAAATTATACTATCGCGAAGAGCAATCCATGATGCTGCGATGATATCATGATTCACTCCAACGGTATTCCAGCTTTTTTTATTGTCGCTGGATTCAATCAGAACTCTAACAACAGATGCTGTTGCATCATATGATTCTAGAACTCTTACTTTATAGTCACTCAAATGGACACCTTTTAACTGTGGATAGAATGGTTCTAAAACCTTTCTAAGTGCTTTATCCAAAGCATTGATGGGACCAAGTCCCTCTGCTGCTGTTATTGCACTTTCACCAGCGACTTCAACTTTAACCAGAGCTGCATGCAATGAATCCAATTGATTTTCATCCGATTGTCTACCATTTGTTTGATAGTAAGTCAGACTGAAATAATCTTTATTCTTACCAAGGAAGTTATTTATTAACAAATCAAATGATGCATTTGCTCCTTCAAATTGATAACCAACTGCTTCCAAATTTTTCAGCTCTTTAACCATTGAGCCAACTCTTCGATCTTTCTTATCAAAAGCTGGATAGAGTTTTTCAATTCTTTCAATCAATAGAGCTTTTCCTGCAACTTCACTTACAAGAAGTCGTCTTGAATTTCCAATTAAGGATGGCTCCATGTGTTCAAATGATTTAGGGTTTTTCCTAATTCCATCTATGTGCATTCCACCTTTATGAGCAAAAGCACTTCGCCCTACAAAGCTTCTGTTGCCAGGAATTCTTTGATTTGCAATTTCTCCTAATTCATGAGCTCGTTGTGTCAATGTTTCAAAGGCTTCAGGAAGAAGACAATCAATATTCATTTTAAATTTCAAGTTACAAGCTATGGAGATCAAATCTGCATTTCCACATCTCTCTCCAAATCCTATGAAAGTTCCTTGAACCTGAGTTGCTCCATTGCTAACACTCATTAAAGAGGAAGCTACTGCAACACCACAGTCATTATGAAAATGTACGCCTATAGGAACAGAATATGATTCAACAACTTCTTTTGTAATCTGAGATGCCTCTTCACTTAACATTCCACCACGTGTTTCACATAAAATTAATTTTGTTGCTCCACCTTTGATGGCTGCATCTAAAGTTTTGAGTGCATATTCTTTATTCTCTTTGTATCCATCATAAAAATGTTCTGCATCAAAGAATACTTCTTTGCCATTGTCTGTTAAAAATCTTACTGAATCTTCAATCATTTTGAGGTTTTCATTCAATCGTGTTTTTATAATATCTGTGACTTGAAAGTCCCAAGATTTTCCAAAAACACATATTGTATCAACCCCACAGTTGTTCAATATCTGTATGTTTTCATCTTCTTCTACTTTCAGACCTCTTCTTCTTGTAGAGCCAAAGGCTACCACTTTAGAGTTCTTAAGTTTTGTGTTTTTTAGAATTTCAAAAAACTGAATATCTTTTGGATTTGATCCAGGATTTCCAGCTTCTATGTAATCCATTCCCATGTCATCAAGAAGATGTACAATCTTCATTTTGTCAGATAAGGAGAAGCTTATTCCTTCTCCCTGTGATCCATCACGAAGTGTTGAATCGAAAAGCTCAACGTTAGCCATGGAGTCTCCTTTTTATCGATCACTGTGTCCTGCTAGCATATCTTCATTTAGAGAAAGTTGCTGAGCATTTATCCCTGAACCTTGTACCATTGGACTTGCATCTAGCATATGGTTACATGCTGTGATGCAAGCTAATATGGAAGCTTCAATTACATCTGTTGAAACGCCACGTCCTCTGTAGTATTCTTTTCCATCAGTTATCTTTACAATAACCTCACCTTGAGCATCTCTGTGTTCAGTTACAGCATGTAGATCATAATCAACAAGTCCAAAATGATGGTCTATTATCTTCTCAACTGCCCTCATTGCTGCATAGACAGGACCTGTTCCTGCTGCTACAGATTCTTTTATTTCATCACCTCTTCTTAGAGTGACACATGCAGTACTTGTCATGAGATTTCCACTGTTCACTACAAAATGGTCCAATATCCAATCATTTTCTTTAGGTTTTTCTGAGGATTCAACCAAAGCAATTAGGTCTCTATCACTGATAGTCTTCTTTCTATCACATAGGTCTTTGAATTCTTTAAAAAATCTTGCAGAATCATCTTTATCTAAAATGTATCCTAACTCTTCCATTCTGCTTGTGAATGCATGAATACCAGAATGCTTACCCAATACAAGTTCTGTTTTAACAACACCAACACTTTCAGGTGTCATGATTTCATAAGTAAGTGCGTTAGCCATGATGCCATGTTGGTGAATTCCACTTTCATGCGCAAATGCATTCTTTCCTACTATTGCTTTTGAAGGGAAAGGTTTTACATTGGTAATAGAAGCAAGTTGTCTTGCACATTTATAAATCTGTTTTGTATCTATATCTATTGTATAAGGATATATATCACTTCTAGTTTTAAGATTCATTGCAAATTCTTCTAATGCTGTATTTCCGGCTCTCTCTCCAATACCACAGATGGTACCCTCAACCTGTCGTGCTCCAGAAGCAACTGCTGCCAATGAGTTAGCAAGTGCCATGCCTAGATCGTTATGGTTGTGAGTACTTAAGATAGCTTTATCAACGTTTGGAACATTATTTCTGACTGTTGTAAAGATTTTTGTAATATCTTCAGGACAAGCATAACCAACTGTATCAGGTAGGTTTATGGTTGTAGCTCCTGCTTTAATTGCAGCTTCTACAACCTTACACATGTATTCAAGATCTGTTCTTGTAGCATCTTCTAATGAGAATTCTACATCAGGACATTTGTTTCTTGCATATGTTACCATTTCTATTATTTGTTCTAGAGCTTCTTCTTTGCTCATCTTTAATTTGTACTGCAGATGTAAATCACTTGTTGCCAGGAATGTGTGGATTCTTGGATGTCTTGCATTTTTGATTGCTTCACAACTTGCATCAATATCTTTTTGTAAAGCTCTTGAAAGAGATGCAACTGTTATATCTCCTGCTTGTTCAGCTATAGCTTTTACTGATTCAAAATCACCCTTCGACGCGAAAGCAAATCCAGCCTCGATGACGTTAACCCCAAGTTTTTCAAGACGTTGAGCCATCTTCAATTTTTCTTCTAGGTTCATACTGTAACCTGGAGCTTGCTCACCATCTCTCAAAGTTGTATCAAAAATGATAACTTTATTATTCATAATTATTTTCTCTCCACACAAATGATTTATATTATTAAATATTTTAATCAATACACTTTATATATTCATTGAAACATTTATAGTATCATCCACTCTTTCAAATGAAAGAGTGGATGCAGTTATTTATTTTTTCAACCAACTCATTAGAGATCTTAGTTTTGCACCAGTCTGTTCTAATTGTGATTCTGATTCAATTCTACGTTTTGCAGCAAAATAAGGTCTCTTGACCTGATTTTCTAATAACCAGTCACGAGCAAATTTACCTTCCTGGATGTCAGTCAATACGCCTTTCATAGCTTTCTTTGTATCATCAGTTATGATTTTAGGACCTGTGATGTAGTCACCATATTCTGCAGTATCAGAGATTGAGTAACGCATGTAACTTAGTCCACCCTGATTGATCAAATCAACGATAAGTTTCATTTCATGACAGCATTCGAAGTAAGCCATTTCTGGTTGATAACCAGCTTCTACCAATGTATCAAATCCTGCTTTGATTAGAGCTGTTATACCACCACAAAGAACTGCTTGTTCACCAAATAGGTCAGTTTCAGTTTCTTCTTTAAATGATGTTTCAAAGATACCAGCACGACCTGCACCTAATCCTTTTGCATATGCAAGAGCTACATTCTCGCTGTCTCCTGATGGATCAGCTGCTTCGGCAATAAGACAAGGTACGCCTTTTCCTTCTAAGAACTGAGAACGAACTGTATGACCTGGGCCTTTAGGGGCAATCATTATTACGTTAACGTCTTCTGGTGGATTGATTTGGCCAAAATGAATATTAAAACCATGTGCGAATGCTAGGTAATCACCTTTTTTTAGGTTTGGAGCAACTGATTCATAATAAATTCCAGCACATTTTTCATCTGGAACCAACATCATGATTACTTGAGCCATTTTTGCAGCTTCTGCTGCTGTTGCTACTCTAAGTCCTGCTTCTTCTGCAATCTTCCAACTTTTTGAACCTTTATAAAGACCAACCACTACACTAACTCCACTCTCCTGCAAGTTTAATGCATGTGCATGTCCCTGACTGCCATAACCAATTATTGCAACAGTCTTGTTCTTTAAAAATGATAGATCTGCATCACTGTCATAAAACATTTTACTCATCTTTTACTTCCTTCGGCTTTCGCCATTTTAAATAATATACTTTTCTTATTAATAAACTATTAATATCAATTTAAAGCTCTTCGTAAGGTTCATCCCTAAGAGCAATGGATCCTCTTTCAAGTGCTGTTGTTCCAGTTCTTGCAAGTTCAACTATTCCAAACTCTTTTGCCAGTGTCAGAAATGATTCAACTTTCTGAATATCTCCAACAAGTTCCAATGTTATGGTATCCATGGTAACATCTTTAACTTTAGCTTTGAATAATTCACCAAGTTCAACTACTTTTGATCTGTTATTGTTAGCTGTTGAAAGTTTTACAAGTAAAAGTTCACTTTCTATTGAAGGTCTGTCTTCAAGTATTGCAACTCTTATGATGTCAACTAATTTTTCAACTTGGTTTTTAATCTGTTTTATTATTGCCCTATTACCTAGAACAACAATTGTGATTCGACTTATTTTAGAATCGGCGGTCTCTCCAACACTCAAGCTTACAATGTTATAGCCTCTCCTCGAAAAAAGACCCACGACTCGCTGTAAAACACCAAAGTGATTATTCACAAGCAATGAAAGAGTGAACCTCTGTAATTCGTCTTTACTTTCCATTTTTTCAAAATCTCCTTTCCCATTTGGGTACAACAATGCACTCCCTATATATTTCTATTTCGGGGAGGTCCTGCCAAGCAATACTTTTTTTTATTTAAGTTTCTTGGCTATTTTATAATGACTAATAAAATTGATAAAATAATGAGGACAGAAGAACCAATGACCAAGCCCAGAATGACTTGGAGATCAATAATGATAGTGTTAATAATAGATATGTTGCTATTCATCATTTGGTCCTTTGCTTAAATTTATTCTTTGTAAGAATGAGTAAACACTAATTCAAAAATTATCATTAGTCAATAGAATTTTTTGTTTTTATGCAAAAACTTGCATATCGATACATTGGTTATGCAACATAGTGCGTCAAAATAACAAAAAATTCACTTTTCTACTTCAATAATGATTGTTTTTGATATTTTGATTTACTTATCCCTTAAAGATGCTATAGTAGAAAAAGATACAAAATGGAGATAGTTTAGTATGGTATTTAATGTTTTGATTGCGTTAAAAGATGAAAAAATCAGACAGAATCTCGCAAGTTATATTGATTGGGAAAAAATGGGTTGTGAATTGATTGCCTCATGCAGTGATGGCCTAGTTGCCCAACGTCTTACAAAAACATTGAAACCAGATATTGTTATAACACAGCTAGATATGAAAGGTGTTTACCTCCTTTTATCAGACTGCCCTATATATCATACTGCTATTTTTGGAGAGGGTGAAAAAGAAGAAAGTGAGATAGAAAAAGCTTTCGGCCTTGGTATCTACCGCTATCAACAAAAGCCAATTACATTGGAAAAGATATCTTATCAACTGCTCGATATTGTAAATCTCATAAAGAAAGAGAAGTCTCGACAGATAGAGAGTACTGTGGACAACCCCACTTTGGATCTTCCAACATACAGCAACAACATGAGTGTTTTGGCTGCAATCAGTTTTATCGAGCAGAATTACAATAAAAATATTGGATTGCAGGAAGCATCTTCAGTTATTAAAATGAGTGAGGCTCATTTATCTAGAATATTTAAAAAAGAAACTGGCCTTAATTATGTAAGATATCTCAATATCTACAGAATTAACGTCAGTATCGAATTGATGTATAACGAAAATTTAACATTGAACCAGATTGGAACTGCATGTGGCTTTGAAACTCAAAGTTATTTTGCAAAAATATTCAAACGTGAGCTCAATGTTACACCTTCAAAATACAGAGAATCTTTTATATTGTACAATAAAAAATAGATCTCTTATTTTCCCTTGTGCATTTCAAGGTAAATTCTGATTTTTTCCATTGTTTCACTTGATACGTCATGTTCAATCAAGCATGCATCATTTTCTGATACTGCTTCACTTACGTTCAAGATATCTCTAAGAAATGCTACTAAAGTAGTGTGACGAGAATATACCATGGATGCATAAGATTTACCTTTTTCTGTCAAAGTAATCTTTCCATAAGTTTCATGAGTTACATAGCCTTTTTCTGCCAATACTTTCATAGCCCGGTTTACACTGGGTTTTGATACCTTTAAATATTCTGCTATATCTGTAATTCGGGCACCGGTTGTAGCACCTTCCAATACTAAAATAGCCTCCAAATAGTCTTCACTTGATTTATTCATACAAGTAATATAGCAACATTTTTTAACTTTTGCAATTGTTAACCTAGCAAAACTTTTTAAATTATCAGTATTTATTTCGGATATAAGTCAGATATAATGTTTTTTAAACATTGCACTGCTTCTTTTTATATTGAGGTAACCCTTTCTCTTTGCTAAAATAATAAAACTACTGCAATAGGAGAATTATAATGGAAGCAGCGTTGTTTGATATGGATGGAGTTTTGGTCGATACTCAGAAATACCATGTAGGTATATATAAAAAAATTGCTAAAGATAGATTCAATATTGATTTGAATGAGGATACTGTTGCTGCTTTAGGTGGTGTTTTGAAAGAAGAAGGTGCTTCAATTATATGCAAGGCAGTTGGCATTGATGATAACAAGAAGAATAGAGATTCTCTTTATTCTATTAAAAATAGTATGTATAAAGATTTAATTGCTCAAAAGGGTAAAAGTCTTCTTATGGATGGTAGCATTGAACTGCTTGAAAAGTTGAAGAATAACAATGTAAAGATGGCTCTTTGCAGTGCGTCTTCAAATGCCAAAACCATTGTAAAGCTGACCGGTCTTGATAAATATTTCACCGATAAAAATATAGTTGATTTAACTAAAATAAGACAAGGAAAACCTGCAGCTGATATTTTTTTGACTGGGGCTATGATGTTAAAAGTAAATCCAACTGATTGTGTTGTTTATGAAGATGCTGTAAATGGAATAATGGCTGCCAAAAAAGGTGGTATGTATACTGTTGGGTTCAGAACCAATATTGATTTCAATGGCCTGAATTATGGAGAAACACCTGCAGATAGGGTTGTTTCTGACTTAATGGACCCTCTTTGCTACAGGGGACTGTATTCCAATTTTAACGATAGTCCTTCTGGTTGCAAGCTTTTTGTATTTGATGCTGGCAATGTTATAATCAACAATATTGAGTGCCTTCCAGGTATCATAAAAGAGTATGAAATGAATGAGTCTCAAATTGAAGAATTCCTTTTAGATTTTAACTCTTATACTGCTCCTCTTATGGATGGTAGTATGAAATGCAGTGATTTTTGGGAGCACTTAGAAGATTCAATGAATTTACATGTTGAAGGCGAACCATTTGCAAGACATTTCAAACCCACTTTAAATGAACCTGTGGTCAATGTGATAAAAAAACTTAAAGAGGCAGGAAATCGAGTTGTACTTGGTTCAAATACATTTGCACCACATGCTAAGATAATGGAGACAATTGGTGGTTTAGAATATTTAGATAAATGCTATATGAGTCACTTAATGCATAGATATAAGCCCTCTCCTTCATTCTTTAGATACATATGTGAAAGTGAAAAGATTGATCCAAATGAGATATTTTTTGTAGATGATTTAGATGAAAATATAGCTGCAGCTGCAAAGTTTGGCATAAAAACTTTAAATTATAAAAACAAAGATAAAAATGAAAAGTTAGAAAAGGCTTTTGATTTTTTAAACTAGCTAATTTATGTATAGTTAGCTTTTAAATATTCTGCCTAATTTTTAAACAAAAAAACTTTTTTTTTACTTTATATAGTTGTTTTTTATTGAAATAATCAGTAAATTGTTACTCATGAACAACAAAACAGTAGAAGATTTAAATGTAGGCCAATCTGGCATCATAAGTGCCATTGATGCTCCCAAAGAAATCAAACGACGATTGATGGATATGGGATTCACAAGAGGGATTCGTGTTGATGTAATAAAAAAAGCACCAATGGGAGATCCTTTAGAGGTTGGTATTAGAGGATATAATATATGTATTCGTAAAGAGCAGGCAGCAAATTTAATGCTAAAGGAAAGTATCTGATGGCAAAAATTTGTTTAGTAGGCAATCCTAACTGCGGTAAATCAACTTTATTTAACAATGTAACTAACACAGTTGCTCATGTTGGTAACTGGGCTGGTGTTACGGTTGAGGAGAAATACGGCGATTGGAATGGCAATCAGACTTTAGACCTTCCTGGTATTTATTCTTTATCACCTTACAGTCCTGAAGAGAAATTAACACGCCGTTTTATTTTAGACAGTGAACCAGATTTAATAATTGATGTTATTGATGCTACCAATCTTGAGAGGTCTCTTTATTTGACAACTCAGCTTGTGGAACTTGGTAGACCAATGATTCTTGCATTGAATATGGGTGATCTTCTTGAAAAAGAAGGTATCAAAATTGATACTGAACAGCTTTCTAAGATGTTCCATTCGAGAGTTGTTAATATTTCCGCTTCAAAGGGACTTGGTTTTGATGAATTGAATAAGGCTGTTGAAAAATCACTGGCTGATAAGAAAGTTCCTTCTTGCCCACTGTTTGCTCCACCGCTAGAACTTTTGATTACTGAAATCATTGCTGATGACTTCATGCATGAAGCTCCTAAAGCTTATCCTAGAAGATGGTGTGCAATCAAACTTCTTGAAGCAGATGAATTATTCTTAGCTAATATGCCTCCCGTACCTGAGAAACTTGCAGAAGTTATAAAATGTAGAACGGAGAAATTAGAAAAAGTTTTCAATGATGATATTGATGCAATTATAATTGACCAAAGATATCATGTTGCAGAGGATATCACAAAAATTTGTGAAGTGAAAAAAGACCCTGTAAAGAAATTCAAACTTGATAATATTGTTACAAATAAATTCTTAGCTATACCAATATTTGTTTTGGTCATGGCTTTTGTATTTTACTTGTCCATAAGTGTTGTTGGTGGTCTTACAACTCCTTTGATTGAAAGCAGTATCTCTACAATAAGTGCGTCTCTTCACACTTTCCTTACAAACCTAGGCGTCATTTCGTTTTTGTCAAATATGCTAATTGATGGTATAATATCAGGTGTTGGAGCAGTGTTGACCTTTGTTCCTCAGCTTTTTGTTCTTTTTGCATTACTTTCATTCTTAGAAGATTGTGGTTACATGTCAAGAATTGCTTTTATAATGGATAGAGCTATGAGAAGTTTGGGTCTCAGTGGTAAATCAATCATTCCACTGGTAATTGGTACAGGTTGCAGCGTTCCAGCTATAATGAGTACAAGAACAATTGAACATCCTAAGATGAGACGTTTGACAATTATGGTAACTCCTTTTATTCCTTGCGGTGCAAAACTTCCTATTTTTGCCATGATTATTGGAGCTTTCTTCAACAATGCGTGGTTCTTAGCTCCTATTATGTATTTCCTTGGGATCATTGCCATAACAATAACGGGGATTATCTCTCAGTTATTTGATCGACATAAAGAAAACAATGCTTTTATATTGGAACTTCCTCGTTACCAGATTCCAACTTTAAAAAATACATGGATTCAGACTTGGGATAGAACTAAAGGCTTCATAGTAAAAGCTGGCACAACAATTTTGCTCGCTAGTATTTTGATTTGGTTCTTAAATTCATACAATTTCATGTTACAAGAAGTAGCGCCAACTGGTTCTATGCTAGCAAGTATTGGTCGTTTGATAGCTCCATTATTTAAACCTCTTGGGTTTGGTACATGGCAAGCTTCTGTTGCACTGTTAACAGGTATTGCTGCAAAGGAATCAATTGTAAGTACTTTGACTGTTGCTCTTCAGGGTCAACCTATAACAACGTTATTTACTCAAGCAAGTAGTTTTTCTTTTATTATGTTCATTCTTCTTGCATCTCCTTGTGTAGCTGCTCTTTCAGCTATGGCAACAGAGATGAGAGATAGAAAAGCATTCTGGGGAGCTGTAGCATATCAAACAGGATTTGCTTATATTTCGTCTTTTATCGTTTATCGTATCTTATTAGGAGTGTTATAAAATGGTAGCTATTATTGCAAATATTGTTGTTGCGGCTTTGATTATTATTATGATTTACGGAGCTATCAGAACCATGAAAAAACCTGATAGTAAGAAAGGTTCAAAAGATTGCTGCCATTACTGTCATGACAGTAATTGTGATACTTGTAAGAAATAATTATTTAAACATTATTCATAAAATGCATAAATATACATATTACTCTAGAATAAAACATGACTATTTTATATACTCTACCTAAATTATTCATGGGAGAACATATGAAAAAGATAATTATTTTATTTATGATAGCAACTTTGACATTTACAGGTTTATTTGCTCAAGGTTCTAAAGAAAGTGCTGGTGACCTTTCTCTTAAAAATGTACAAGACGCTGGTGTATTTGTTTTGGGACTTGATGATGCATTTCCCCCAATGGGATTCAGAGATGAAAACAATGAAATTGTTGGATTTGATGTAGATTTAGCTAAAGAAGTTACTTCTAGAATGGGGCTAACATTAAAGCTTCAACCTATAGATTGGAATTCAAAAGAGCAGGAACTAGCAACAGGTAACATCGATTGTATCTGGAATGGTTTTACCAAATCACCTGAAAGAGAAAAAGTTATGACTTTCAGTGATGCTTATGTTATGAACCAACAGGTTTTAGTTGTAAAATCTGATTCTAGCTATAAGACCCTATCTGATTTTGCTGGTAAAACAATAGGTCTGCAGGGTGGTTCTACTGCTTCTGATGCACTTGAAGAGGCTACAGAATTCAAGAGTAGTTTGAAAGAAGTGATTGAATTCAAAGACAATCTTACTGCTTTGATGGATTTAAATGCAGGTGGTGTTGATGGTGTTATCCTTGATTTATTGGTAGCAAACGACACAATTCAAAGATCAAACATGGATTTCAAGATTCTTGATGATGGTTTATCAGAAGAAGAATATGCAGTTGGTTTCAGAAAAGGTGATATTGCATTGAAAGATGCTATCCAAGAACAGCTAATTGCTATGCAGAAAGATGGCACTATGGCTCAGATTTCAACAAAATGGTTTGGTAAAGATATTTCTGTAATTGGTAAATAATTTTACTTCAAAGTAAATGAGGGATGCTTGCATCCCTTATTTTTTTAATTTCCATATATTTACAGTTTTACAAAGATTAAAAATAATATATGGTATGAACAAAACTAATTTTATTGATTAGATATGAGGTATTTATGAGTTCATTATTAATTCCAATGTTGGAAGGAACATTAGTTAGTATTAAGATTTTCTTGTTCACTTTACTATTTTCACTCCCTCTTGGCCTACTGGTTGAAAGAGGTAAAAGAAGTAAAATTTGGATTGTAAGAAAATTAATCAATCTTTACATAATGATTATGAGAGGAACTCCTCTTATTCTTCAGTTGATATTTGTATATTTTGCTCCTTATTATATATTGGGAACATCATTCAACAGATTGAATGCTGTTATCTTTGCATATGTAATAAACTATGCTGCATATTTTGCAGAGATCTATAGAGGTGGTATTCAAGCAATACCTAAGGGTCAATATGAAGCAAGTAAAGTTCTTGGATTGACAAAGGCTCATACATTCACTCATATAATATTCCCTCAAGTTGTAAAAGAAATATTGCCTGCAATGGGTAATGAGGTTATAACTTTAGTTAAGGATACCGCATTGGCTCAGACAATTGGTGTTGCTGAATTATTCAGAGTTGCTCAAACAGCTTCTGCAAGACAGTTCGCAACAACTCCTTTATTTATTGCCGGAGTCTTCTACTTTGTTATGAACGCAGGAGTATCAAAATTATTTGATATTGCTGAAATGAAATTAAACTACTATGGTAAAGCATAAGGATAGATTATGACAGAAGAAAAATACATGATTGAAGTTAAACATTTGGTCAAAAATTATGGTGAGAATGAAGTATTGAAGGATATTTCTTTCAATGTCGCTCAGGGCGAAGTTCTATCAATTATCGGACCATCTGGCAGTGGTAAATCTACCCTTCTAAGAGCAATCAACCAACTTGAAACAATTGAAGGTGGTGAGGTCATTATCTGTGGTGATACACTTTATAAAGAAGGTCTGTCATTGACTCCTGAGCAAAAAAGAAAAATTCAATTGCACAATGGTCTTGTTTTCCAAGATTTCAACTTATTTCCTCATATGACTCTTAAAAAGAATATAACAGAAGCTCTTATTTATGTACTTAAAAAAGATAAAGCAGAAGCTGATGAGATTGCTCTGTCTCTTCTTGATAAGATGGGATTGAAGGATAGAGCAGATTCTTATCCATCTCAATTATCAGGTGGACAAAAACAACGTGTTTCTATTGCAAGAGCCCTTGCTCTAAAGCCAAATGTGCTTTGGTTTGATGAACCAACTTCAGCTTTAGATCCAGAACTCACTGGTGAAATATTGAAGGTCATTAAGGATCTAGCAAAGGAAAAAATGACAATGGTTGTTGTAACTCATGAGATGTCATTTGCACGTGATATCAGTGATAGAGTGATCTTCATGGATGAAGGTTTGATTGCTGAAAAAGGTACTCCTTATGAGGTATTTGAAAATCCTAAAAACCCTAGAACAATGCAATTTTTAAATAGATTCGAAGGTTAAATCAGCATATCAATTTTAAAAAGCACTCTTTATTTGGTTCACTACATTTCCAAATAACAGAGTGCTTATTATTTATTTAGATTCTTTTTTAATTTAGAAGGTTATTATCTTTCCGCTTGGTTCTGCAATAATAGTACCGTTTGATAGAACATGTTTTCCATTTACAAACACCTCATCTATTCCTTTTGAAGGCTTCTGTGTATTTGAATTTGAATTATCTTCAAGATTTTCTAAATCACATATTACAATATCAGCTTTAAAGCCTTTTTGTATTGCTCCTCTATCATCTAGAGAGAGTCGCTGAGCACTTTTGTATGTTGCTCTATAAATCAATTCTTCTAATGAGAGTGTGTGATATTTTTTGTAAAATAAATCCAAATAATGAGGTACACTGTGATAGGATCTAGGGTGGGAAGGTAATTCTCCACCGCTATAAAGAGCATCTGTTCCAAATACGCCCAAGTCATCTTTCATGATCTTTTGCATGCTATCTAAACTTTGAGTTACATCTTCCATTAAAGCAACACCTTTTTCATCTCTTAAAATATCAAAGAAGGCATTGTAACAGTTTTCATCTGTTTCATCTCCATATAGTTTTTTTGAGCATTCAACCAAAGACAGTCCTTCTAGGTCTCTGTTATGCTCTAAATACATGATTTTAATATTTTCAAATCCACACATTTTTATAAGAGAATCAAATCCTTCTCCTGCGATGATCAAAGCTTTAATTTTTTCTCTGTCTTCTTTTGAGCTCAATGCTTTTCTCAGTTTATCTGGGCCCAATTTTAGATAAGATGGTGGTAACATACTAGAAAGAGATGTTGATCCAAAATCATATGGGTATTGATCAAATGCAACATCGATCTTCTCTTGACGTGCTTTCTTGATCAGAGATAGCATCTCTTCAACATATTTCTGATTGTCCTTTCCAATAGCTTTCAGATGACTTATTTCTAATCTCACTCCTGTAATTCTTGCAAGGTTGATCACTTCTTTTAGGGAATCAATTACATCATCCCCTTCACATCTATGGTGAACTGCAAATATTTTATTGTGCTTTTTTACAACATTCAAAAGAGCTATCAATTCTTTTTCTGTAGCATATACACATGGAGCATAATAGAGGCCTGAGGAGAACCCCAAACAGCCCTGTGACAAGCTTTTATCAAGCATATCACACATCGTTTCTAATTCTGCATCAGTAGCAGCTCTGTTTGGATTTGGTAGCACTGCATTGCATCTAAGTGCAGTATGTGATTGAAGATACATTATGTTGGTTCCAGAACCTTGATTTCTTACAAAATCAACATAGGTCTTGAAATCATGCCAATTATAGGAATCAGGAGCATAATGACCTTCTCCAAGAACATCTCGTGTGTTGTCATTTATTGCTTCCACTATTGTATCATTTGTTATATCTATTGGATAAACTCCTACTCCACAGTTACCAGCTATTTCTGTTGTTATTCCCTGTGCCAACTTACATTTCATGGAAGGGTCTCTAATTACCTGTAGGTCACTGTGACCGTGAAAATCTATAATACCAGGAAATAAAAATCTATTTTTAACATCCAGTGTTTCTTTAGGGTTAATTGATGCTAGTTCTTCTTCATTCTTAATAATATCTTTAATTGAATCTCCCTGAATTGTAACAGAACCTTTAAAAATCTTATGGTTCATTCCATCCACAATCTGGGCATTTTTTAACAGAAAATCACAATTATATTCTTCATTCATATCTACTATTTCACTTCCTCTTATTAGCTTTGGTCTACCACTATTGTTTAAGTAATTCAAGCTTTATTTCAAAAGATATCATCATTATTTATCAGACATTTCGGTGTTGATGTTTTTGTTGCCAATCAATCAACATTGGTATCTGATAACTCTTTTATTCTTGAATACTCCACTTCCAAGGATTTCTCAAATAAGCGAAGTATTTTATTATAATTACCTCTTTTTAAAGTTAAAGATAGATCTGCTTTCAATTCGTTGTAATTATCGGAATCTATGATTGTTAATGGATATCCTGCATTGAGCAAATTACCAGCAAGTATTATAGATGCAAAGATCAATGAGTGCTCTTCAAAAGGTTGAATTCTTAGTAATTCACCAAACATGAAACTGGATTTTACAACTCCATTTATGTTGGCCCACTCATTTTCACTTTGAACCATCAAAGTTTCCATCTGGACTTTTACCTTATATGTACGATTGTCTTGTGCCCAAGCACCAGCAAAAGGAATTTCAACATCTCTAAATTCAGATTGTTTGTAATCATCAATGCCATTGAACAATCTATTCTGTATATTTTTAAATCGTTTCTCACTGAAAAAAGGAATTGGTTTGGATCCATTTCCTGCAATATTTCCAAATCCTGTTTCTTTAAAAAATCCTACTATTATTGATTTGGTATTTTTAACAAGACATATCTGTTCAACGCTCACTTCTTCATTCATTTCATTGTTGAGTATTGCTAAGACATCTTTCTCATCAATTCCTTCTTCAACAAAAAGAGCTGATAAAAATCTATTCAAGCTATCATCAAAGTAACGCTGTAAATCTTCTTGTTTTCCATTATACTTATCTATGCCAGTTTTGATTTCATTCAATCTGTCAAAGTTTATTGGTCCAGTTCTTAAATCGAAGTTTTTGATGTGACGAATTTTTCTTCCATCACCAGGCTTCTGAGCTGTTATTGGAATGTTCCAAGCCCAACCAGAGCGAACAACTCCATCAACGCGACCTTCACTGCAAAGGATTCTTATTCTTCTTTCAGTGATACCCCATTTTTTGCTAGCTTCTTTAACACTTATATAAACCACAACAATACTCCTTATTAGGAATGATAATTCATTTTATATTAACATACAACAATCAAATACATCATTATCAAATATATTATCATCTTTTTTGCAATTTTGTAATTGTATTTATTCAATCTATATATCATTTTTATCAATTAAATTTCTAAAACCCTTTGATTAATTATCAAACATATCAGATAATAATACAGGGATAAGCGTTCTGCTTAAAAACATTCTCCATATATTTAGGAGTATTATATTCCATGGATTACTACGATATCGTTATAATTGGTTCAGGACCAGCCGGAATGGGGTGTGCCTTCACCATCATAAAAGAAAAACCTTCACTTAAAATACTTATTCTTGATAAAAATAAGTACTCAACAGGTGGTATGAGAAATGACTGTAAAATGAATTTCACATATCCAATTGGTTTCCCATTAGATTATTGGGAAAAAGATGTTGCAAATTCCTATCTTGAAGAAGTAACAGAATTCTTTCAACCAAATATTCTTGATAAAAAAAATATTGAGAGATATCAAAAGAGAGCAACAAGACTTGGTTGTGAGTTGCTCGAGATCAAGCAAACCCATCTTGGAACAGATGGAGGACTTCAATTGATCAAAGACCTATTGAAGCGTCTTGATGAAAATGGTGTTGAATTAGCACTTGATGAGGAGATGCTCAGTATTGATGCAGAATCTCATGCCATCTCAACAAGCAAACGTTGTTTGAATTATGGAAAAATTTTAATTGCACCAGGAAGACAGGGTTTTCAATTTTTACAGAATGTCATGAAATCATTAAACGTTTCCTATATAGATAATATAGTTGATATTGGTGTTAGAGTTGAAACAAAAGTTGAACATTATCCAATTGTAAAGGATTACTATGATCCAAAATTTTATTTCCCTGAAAAAGTTAGAACATTCTGCACAAACAGCGGTAGAGCACATGTTGTTAAAGAGAAGTATGTAACTTCAAGAGGCGATGATTGGTACAGTGTTAATGGTCATGCTTATTCAACAACAAATAAAGAACAGCAATCAGACCTAGTTAACTTTGCCATACTGAAGACAGTTAAGTTAACTGCTCCTCTGGCATCAGGTCAGCAATATGCAGAGAACCTCGGGGTGAATGCTTATCAGCTGGGTGGCGGAAAACCTCTTATGCAGAGAGTTGGGGACTTCAGAATGGGTAGCAGATCAAAGGAAGCAACATTCAATGAAGATCCTTATAATTTTGAACCATCTCTAAAAGGATGCTGTCCAAGTGATATATCACTGGCTATGCCTGCTAAAGTTTTGAGGGCTATATGGAAAGCAATGAAAAACCTAGATACAATTGTACCTGGTGTTTTACATCCTTCAACTATAATGTATTACCCTGAAATCAAACTATATGCCAACAAACCAACTTACCTTGATGATCATTTCAAGGTTGCTGAAGATATATATTTTGCTGGTGATGGTGCTGGTACTTCTAGAGGTATCACTGGAGCATGGGCAAGTGGTATAAGAGCTGCTCGTGGTATGATTCAATAATAACAACATAACTATTGTTAAAGAGGACTGGAGTTAAAACTTCAGTCCTCTCATTCGTTTATGTCTTTATGATTTAAATTTATAACTTGCAAAATATCATTTATTAAAAGATAATATAGAACATTAAGATTAAAGGAATATCAATGAACAAGTTCTTCAATTTTCAGAGAAAACATCGAGCAATTTTTTTAACAGTTTTATTTATAATTACTGCTTTCTTTCTATACAAGACAATGTCACTTACAATCAATGCAGACTTCAGTAGTTTGTTCAATCAGACAGAACCCATCACTTATTATGGAGGTGGCGATTTCAATGAAGAAGAATTCAATTCTATTTTAAGTGAGTACAGCAACCTACAGAAGATAAACCCAAGTGATTATGCTGATATTCCTATCCCAGAAGGATTTGGAGAAGATGCAGATTATGATTATCCTTCTACCACAGAAAGCGAAGAGGACATGAAAACAAGTTCCGGTTTGCTTCTGTTGATCAGCAGTGATACTTTCTTCACACCTGTATTTTTGAATACTTTAGATATCTGTCTTACTAATCTAAACAATCTCAGTGAAGTTCAAAATACAGCTTCTGTTTTCAATTATTTCACTATAGAGAAAAAAGGAACAAGATTGTCTATTGTTCCATTCAGTCCTAATATAAAAGGAGAGAAATGGACAGATGAGATGGTTGAAACTCTCAGAACCAGACTTTCAGAAGATCCTACAGCCACAGGATATATGGTCAGCAGAGATTTAAAATCAGTTATTTTCAACTTAAGAATTGGTAATCTAAGTGAAAGTGAGATTTATGGCCTTCTTGATACTCTCAAACCATTGGAAGATCTTGGAGCCACTTTTGCTATAACTGGTGCCTTACCTATAACTTACAGAATTACATATTATCTAACTCATGATTTGATACTTCTTCTATCCCTCTGTTTGATTGTAATACTTATAGTTTTCTATCTTTCATTTAGAGCAAAAAGATCTATGATTCTTCCTTTTGCTCTATCAATTATTGCAATAATATGGACATTCGGTACAATGGTTCTTTTGGGTTATCAAATAACACTGATAAACATAGTTACTCCGTGTATGGTATTAACTCTGGGCTCCAGTTACTCGGTTCATATGTTATCGCAATATTATGCAGATTTTACAGATGGAAAGAGAAAAAATCTTCCTTTTATTTCAGGAACCAAGATTTCAAAAACCATTTTATTTGCCGCTTTAACAACAATAGCTGGATTCTTAAGTCTTTTGATAAGTGAGATTCAAGGGCTGAAGGAATTTGGACTTTCTGTTTCAATTGGAATTGTGTACTGCGCAATACTTGCTTTGACATTTATTCCAATAATGCTCTCTTTCACAAGAGAACCTAGAGCCAAACAAGCAAAGGTTGTAAATGAAGGATTGTTAACAAAGTTTATTCACAAAGTTTCAGTGGGAGTTCTCAATCATTATATTATATTCTCTCTTTTGTTTGTAATTGTATTATTTGGTTTTCTATATACCAAAAATAAAGTTTCTGTTGATACAAATTACATGGCTTATTTCCCTGATACTGATAGAATCACAAGTGATACCAAGAACATCTCCAAAGCACTTGGCGGTGATATGCCTTATCAATTGGTAATTGAAGCTCCTGAGGGAAGTGATAAATATTTCCTAAATCCTGAAAATTTAAAGAAGGTCTATGATTTTGAGCAAGCTGTTAATGAAAGTCCTGATGTTCTTCAAGATATTAGCTTTCCTTCCTATGTTGCTCATCTAAATTCCCTTTATGATGGAGTGGACCAGATTCCTGAAAAACCTGCTCTTATAAATGTATTCAGCAGAGTCATGGAGGTTTTAAAACCCAAGAGTCCTGGTTTACTTGGGAATACAATCAGTGATGATGCAAATACATTGAAAATTTATCTTCAATGTTATGATAGTGAAAATGCAGATATCACAACTGTAGCTACTTCTGCTAAATTAGAAGAGTTGATGGCAGCAGCTAGACCATTGCTTCCTGAAGATGTTTCTATTACATACAAAGGAACCAATCCAGAGGCTCTTAGATTCAGCAATCAACTGCTAAAAGATCAAACAACGTCTCAAATATTAGCATATCTACTGGTATTCCTGATTGCTGCATTTGCTTTCAAATCAGTATATAGGGGACTTTTGACTTTAATTCCTGTCGCTGTTGGTGTTATGGGAAATTACATCATAATGTATGTTTTGAATATACCTTTTGATATGGTGACTGTGAGTTTTGCATCAGTTGCGATTGGTGCAGGAGTTGATGATGCAATACACTTCCTTCTGAAATACTCCACACTGAAGAATTCAGATTCATCAACAAGCACTAAAGAATTACTTCATCAAACAATACTTGAAACGGGTCGACCTATAATGCTGACGACGTTCTCAATTGTTCTTGGTATGTTGATGCTTTCCTTTGGTTCATATACCCCAATTAGATACTTTGGCCTGCTTATGAGCACAGCTTTGATGAATTCAATGCTTGCAACGATACTTATATTACCTGCAATTATACTTGCCTTTTCTAATCTGAAAAAATTGATAAAGCATAAATAAAAAGAACAAATAATGACCTTTTGATTTAACTATTGAAAGGTCATTTTTTGTATTTTTTAATGCAAATTAAATTATTTTATGACTATATCAGTATAACTTCTGCAATGAAATTGATATGTATATTATTTTACTATGCCATAGTTTTGATTGTTCAATTAGTATTCAGAGGTTGTTGATTTCTTGTATAGCTCTGTTATGGTTTTGGAATTTTACGTGACAGTGTTTCGATGCAAGAAATCAGGTCTTTAATATATATTAGTTTTGAGCTGTTTTAAAATGATCTTTAACATAAACAGACTTAATTATTATCCGTTATTTACAACTATCGGCTCAAAACTGATATTTTTTGTATTGTAAGTATTTATTAGTATGAGATGGACAATCCAACTGTTAATTGGATATCTCCTTCAAAATTACTTGATTCACTGTCGTATACATTATCTGGATTGATTATACCAACAAAATCCAATTGATTATAAACTTCAAACTTATCTGCTATATTAAATGAACTATAGAATCCAAGGACTCCTGTATATTCAACAGCATTTTTACCATCATCTGAGTAATTACTTGTTGTTGGTGTTGAATCTTCAGTCCTATCAGTATCTTCACCAACAGGTGCCCAGGTTGTGTCTGTATCAAAAGTTCCATGTAGCATCAAGAATAGATTGGTTTCAAAGCTCCATTTATTTCTATCATAAATTTTATTATTGATATTGAACACTATAGCGTCTCCGCCGTATTCATACCCTAAATATTGTTCATCAAAATAAATTCCATTTTGGTCAAATTTTCGAAGAGCTACAATAAAGTTTATACCATATCCTTTTTGTTCTGAGTTGGTATCACCAGTGTTTCTCATATATAAATATGGAGTTGTATAAGCAAATTCAAAAGTTGTTAGGTTCTGATAACCCTCTTTTTCTGTTGTTATTCTGAAGCCACCAAGAACACCCCAAGCATCAGGACTCCATGATCCAGTTTTAGATTCTCCAATTGGGAAAACCAGATCATCTATAACGGCTTGAGCATATAAATTAAAATGAGAACCAATTGTTAGATCTAAATCAGCTGAAATTATTGAATTACAATTTGCTTTATAATATAGGCTATGATAAGAAAGCATTGGATTGAACGCTGACATATCAACTGTTCCATCTTCACTTACGAACATATTACCTTCACTCAATGACCAACCAAGTCTGTCAAATAGACGGCCTTCTATTTTGTGAGCTGTAAACATTGAGAATCCAACAAGTTCGTCATATTGAGATGTAACCAAATCATCTTCATCTTCTGAAACATAATTTCCTTGGAATGGGAAAAAAGATGCAATATAAGAATATTTGATTTTTTTACCAAAGAATGTATATCTTGCCATGTTCTGATATTCTAAATTATCTGATAAAAACAGATTTCCGGATATACCATTTCCCCAACTGATCTGATCACGACCAGCTTGGACACTCCAGTTATCCCCACCAAAAGCTAAAAAAGCTCGGTCAGATAAATCTGTATTTATATCCATCAAACTGATATTATCAACACCAGGAATATTGAAAGAAAGATTTCCTGTTCCAAAATCTATTCCTTCATCTTCATAATAAGAGTGTTCTGATACTCCGAGTTGAATATTAACAAAAGAATAAGCAATATCATTTGCCATCAAGTCAACATCCATATTAAATAACTTCTGCTGCTGTTGCCAATCATAAACCCAGTCTGACCTTTCAGTGAAATAATCTGTATTTAGATGAGCATAGCTTTCAAAACTAATCTTAGAATTTGTATTATACAAAACATCATTATCTATTTCTTTGGTATAAGATTGCAATTTTTCTATCAAGTAGGAATATTGCTTCTGGCTAATTGTATTTAACTTATCCGCTTTGATCTGCTCTGTCATCAACTGAAGTTCTGATACACTATATGGAGCAGTAGATGATGGAAGTGCTAATCCTGATTCTATATAGAGGCTCTTCATTATATCCATTAAGTTATCGCTTTCATCAACAGGCACTATGTACTGTCTATTGACGCCAGCAAAAAGGCTCAATGAAATAAAAAATAATAAAACAAGTAAAGCTATTTTTAGATGTCGATTATTCAACTATTTCCCCTAATTATCACAATTTTCTTAATTACAGTCCTTTTTTAATATATCATTCTTACCAAACGGTAACAAGAAAAATGTATCTTTAAAACGAAAATAATTATTTTATTATAAATTTGAATAAGTATTATATCAAAACTTGTTCTATTTATATAGTTTTTTTACGCAAGTTGAAAGTCAAATAGCTTTTCTAGCCAATTTACACAAAGTCTCTTCCATTGGCTCACACTCTCATTGTTTCTATCACATTCTTTGTTACACATTGAAAGACCATGTTTTCCTTCTGGAAATAGATGGAATTCTACACTTATATTTTTCTCTACAAGTGCATTGACCAATAACAGACTATTCTGAACTGAAACTGCTTCATCTGTCTGAGTTGTCCACAGGAATACAGGAGGACAATCTTCTTTAACTTGCTTTTCAAGACTCAAAAGTTTTATTAAATCTTTACGACCACCTGTAACATTATCAATTGATTCTTTGTGTTTGAATTCACCTGTTGTTATTACAGGATAACCAAGTATAAGCGCATCAGGTGAATTATATCCATCTCTGATTCCACTTGCTGCTTGAAACTGCGAATTGCTGTATAATATTGCAAGTGAGGCTGCAAGATGACCACCTGCAGAAAATCCCATAACTGCGACTTTTGTAGGGTCGCATCTAAAATCTATTGCATGATCTCTTATCTTAACAAGAGATTCACTGAGTTCTAAAAGAGGATTCAAGTCTTTTGCATTTTCTTCACAGCTATATTCTAGAGTAAAAACATTAAAACCAATTCCAAAAAAATAAGATGCTACCGGATCTTTCTCAACTTCCGCCGTAAATCTATAAGCTCCACCTGGGCACAAAACAATAGATGGTCTAAAATTTCTCTGTGTATTCAATGAGTTATATGAATGAAGATATCCTGTTAATGGTACAGAATTCTTTCCTACTGAAAGTTGTATTACGTTCATTTTTGCTTCCTATTGTAAATTTTATAGTTTTTAAATTGAAAACTACTAAAAAGAAATGCTAATCAATAGCCGTTTCGTAATGATAAGTATATTTGAATGACCTGTCAATTGTATTTTTTTAGTACAGATTCCATATATTTAAGAAAAAATTACTCCAATCAATAATGGTATTAATTAAATTCTTAAGAAGTTCATTTTTTTATGACAAATCAATTGATATTCAGTTATTCTATTAAAGTAAAAAATACTGCTACTCCCAGTTTGCTGGAAATAAACAGTATTCTGTTGTACTATAATTTATTTATTAAAGTGATTTCTGAAGTTTGCTTATTTCAAATTTTCCATTCAAACAACTTTGAATGATTGGAACATACTTTACAAAATGTTCAGTCTTAGAATGTTGCTCAGCTAAAGCTGGAGTCTTCCATTCTTCAATAAAAAAATAGATATTTGGGTTTTCAAAATCATGAAATAATTCATAAGAAATACAACCTGCATCTTCTCTTGATTTATCTATTAACTGAGTTGCACTTTGAACAAAGTCAGTTCTCTTCTCGTCTTTAACATCACATTTAGCTACAATTTTTAACATTGTATACCTCGCTTACTGTATTAATTTATTTTTCTCACAGGAGAAAATTCTTCTTTAAATTTTAGAAATTTATATTATCACTATCAACGTACATGCCACCAACACTGTTGATTTTATCAATAGCTTTCATATCTTCATCACTGATTACAAAGTCAATTTTGATGTTATCAATGATTCTTTCTTTCTTCATACTCTTAATTAAGGCTATTACACCTTTTTGTATTACATATTGAAGACTTATTTTACCAATATTTGTTTTATATTTATCAGCAAACTTTTTTAACTCTTCACTTTTAAAAACCTCACCATGCCCATATACGGAATATCCCTCAAATACAATGTTTTTTGAATCACAGTATTCCCTCAATTCTTCATGAATATAACTTGGGTGATACTCAACTTGATTGATCATTGGCATAACTGTTGCAGTTTCTTCAATTTCTTGAAGATGATGAATTTTACAGTTACTTACACCAATGGATCGAATTTTTTCTGCTTTGTAGAGATCTTCCAATGCTCTCCAGGTCTCTTGAAGAGATTTTATATAATTCTCACCTTCTGAGGATGGTTTTGGCCAATGTATCAAGTATAGATCCAAATATTCCATATCAAGATCTGATAGTGTCTTATTAAAAGCCGCAATTGTTTTTTCATATCCATGATCAGGATTTCTGACTTTTGATGTAACAAAAACATTCTCTCTTTTAACACCAGAAGCTTTGATTGCTTTTCCAACAATACGCTCATTTCCATAAGCAGCTGCTGTATCAATATGGCTGTAGCCATTTTGCAATGCAGTAACTATTGCCTCAACTCCCTCGCTATCATTGTTAACAATCCAAGTACCAAAACCAATCTGTGGGACTTCAACGCCATTTGCTAATTTAATATTTTCCATTCTAGCCTGCCCTTATTTTAGCGTATCATGTTTGTTAATTCACTTTTGATTTCTGCAGGTTCTGCAACAGAGGTCTTACCATTTTCGACAAGTTTAAGAGACCATGCCATATTCTGAGCTAGATTCTTAAGAATTCTATTTCCCTCTACATCTTTTGCAGCTTCACCCTTTGCCATTCCATAGATTACATTCCAATAATCTGATGTGGGAACAATCATTTCTGCGTATTGAAGATATTTGTTCATTTGATCCATTGCTTCTATTGCACCAGCTCTTCTTACAGCGCCGAATGAGCAACCTACTTTATGTCTTAGAACGTTACCATTTGCAATGTTTACATAGAACAATCTATCAAGAATTGCTTTAAATCCTCCAGCCATACCTGCAAAGTGAACAGGAGAGCCAAATATAACACCATCACATTCTTTAAATTTTAGAAACAATTCATTGACAGGGTCATCATCAAATACACATTTACCATCTTTTTCTCTAAAACATCTTTGACAGTCTATACATTGATGAAAAGGTGTTGTTCCAATATCATATATTTCAACCTCTATTCCTTCTTTTTCAAGAATTTCTTTCATTACATTCAAACCGTATTTTGTGTTTCCGTTTTTCCTTGAGCTACCATTAATTGCTAATACTTTCATTTCTTTCCTTTCTTAAAACTATATTATCTTTTATATGTGTTCTTCTAATTGCATTTTTTTCATTGTGTCTAAAAATACTTGATACGCTTCTTCCATCTTTTTTTCAGTAAATCTACTTGAAGGACCAGATAATGTTATTGTTGCTGTTATTTTTCCATTAGATCTGTAAGGAATGGACATACAATTCAAACCCTCTTCTACAGAGTGCAGGTCTTTCTTATATTTGAATTCTGTATTTTCGCTCAAATAAATCTGAGCTACAGCTGAAGTTGGTGCAGATTTTCTATATTTTGATTCATTTGGAACAACTCTCAGTGGATGTGATGAGAGCACTGTGTCATAAAAATAATTATATTCTCCAATTTTAAATTCAAAGTAAGCAGTTTCATCTACTTTATCAACTATCTGAGTCAGAAGAGAGTGAATTCTCTGATTTGTTTCTTCTGCAAAACTATAGAGCAATCCCAATTTTAGGGCATTCAAACCTAAAGAATATTGAGTTTTACCAACTCTCTGTATGTATTCTCTATGCTCTAATGTTTGAAGCAACGCATGAGCTGTTGGAGCTTTGAGATTCAAAGCCTCACATATCTCATTTAATTTAGTCACCCTTTTTTTTGAAATAAATTCTATTATATCAAATGAACGATCTACTGATTGGATATATTTTTTTTCTGACATGGAAGCTCCTTTTTAATCTCTGGAATTAATACCAGAATTTGTTTTTAATTGAATATCATCTATATGGATAGGTGGTAACTTTCTGAACATCTAATATATTTTGGGAAGGATATTAAATCAAATTTAATTCCTGAATTATGAAATTTGCACTTGGTTTAATTTAAATTATGTAAAAGGCTTTCTATTTTGACAAAATAACTCCAATAAGCTATCAGCCAATATAAAATCATAAAAATGTTGATATTTATTGTTGAACCTTCTGTTATTTGTAACCACTTCACCAGCTATAATTTTGGCCAGAGTTGATAAACCATAGGAATAATATTGAATTTATATCTAATTACTCTCTCTTCTTAAATATTTATTTTCTACTTTCAAATTACTAAAAACTTGTATTTTATTTATCATTACCTAATATTTTAACCATTTTCATCAAAATGTCAATAAATTATTCATGACTATTGAAGTTTTAATATTATTTTTATTTACCTTATATAGAACTCAATTATATATCCACTTTATTAAATGGAATTCAATACCAAAAAAGCTCGAAGAGTATTTATTTTAAATGTGGTTTTAACTTAAATTTAGTTAACCAATGATAAAAAAAATATTATCGTCATGATTTTACGTATAAAAGATACCTTTATAGCTCATAATAAAGCCTAATCACCGAACTTTTAATAAATTGATTGACATGTAACCTAGTAAATGGTATTTTTTTAAAGCTATATTTTTTTTATAGTGCTATGAAAAATTTACATAAGAGGTTTTGTACATGCCTTCAGATAAACAGAAGAATGTGAAAGATATTTCACCTAAAAAGAAGAAAAAAAGTGTCGGTTGGATTTTCGGAATGGTTATCCTGATACTTATCGCTGTGTCCTTTGTTGCAGCGCCAGCAATTGAAGCAATTGTCGGTGGCTCTAGTTCTAACGAATTAGTATTTGGTTCCTACGATGGTGAAGATATTACTTATTCACAAGATTCATATTTCTATGATCAGTACCAACTTTATGGTTCTCAGTATCAATCTGATGCAAATACTGATAGTAATATGGCTCTTTATCAAATCTGGAGTCAAGCTTTTAATAGTACTGTTATTTACACTGCTATTACTCAGATGGCTGAAAAGGTTGGATTCATAACTACTGAAGATACTTTAAATCAGGCAATAATCGACAGTGGTTATTACAATGATGAAGATGGTAACTTCGATATTGAAGCATACAATAAGACTTCAGCTGATCAAAAAGCATCCATAAGAAAGACAATTACAAGACAACTTCCATACCAAACAGTATTGAATGATGTTGGTTCAATTATTACTAGTTCTAAAGAAGCAAAATACGTTGGCGATATGGCTGATGCAACAAGATCCTTTAAATATGTTACATTTGACCAATCAACTTATCCTAAAGAATTAACAGCTCAGTATGCTTTAACTAACGCTCAACTTTTCAACACAATAGATCTTTCAATTATTTCTACAACTGATGAAGAAGAGGCAAATGCTGCTTTAGCTTCAATCAATGAAGGAACAAGCTTTGAAGATGTAGCTACTGATTCCAGTAAAGATTCTTACGCTTCTACAGGCGGAGAACTTGGAAGCATTCCTTATTATGCTATCAAGACAAACTTCAAGAATGTTGATGAGAGTATGGATATCTTAAATGCAAAAGCTGGTGATGTTTTAGGACCTTATGAAACTGAAAACGGTTGGGCTATTTACAGAGTTAACACTGCTGCACAAATTGCTGATTATACAAGTGAAGATACTCTAACAATGGTTAGAAATTATATTGCAAACTATGATTCAGATATCATGGATGCATATCTAAATGATGAAGCAACTAAGTTTGCTGCAACTGTAACTGATGATTTTGATGCTGCTGCAACTGCTGCCAATTTAACAGTTAATGATGTAACTTCTACTTCTGAAAATATTGGTAACAGTCAATACATGAGTACTTTCTCAACAAGCGATACAGTTGGTACTCTAGCAACTGCTGCAGCTGATGATGATACAATGAAATTATTATTCGATACTGAAGTTGGTACTACTGTAGAACCAATTAAGAGTGGCTCTACTTATATAGTAGCTTATGTACAGAGTGAAGATAATGATTCTGGTATGGGTTCATACATTGAAAGTGTATATCCTTACTATGCAGGTACTCATAACCAACAGGATTTAGAGAGTGCAATTATGTCTTCTGATAAATTAGAAAATAACTTCTTATCAGTATTTATTGATAAAATTATGAGTAACACTTCAGCAAATTAATAACTTTTAAAAGCTGGATATGAAAGGCTGCCTCAGGGCAGTCTTTTTTTAGTTAAATTAAAATAAAGTTTTACAAAGTATTTTATTAATAGTATCCTATTTTTGGAGATATTTATGGAAAATGAAATTACAAAAGAAATACCACTACTTAGAAAAGATGGACACCTAACAAAGGAAGGTTGGGCTCGTCATCCATATTTTAAATATGATAGAAAGCAAATAAATGGTGGAAACCTAACTATAAAAGAATGGGATTATTATGCAATCACCAACCAAGTAGATCAGTACTCTATAGCTGTTACAATAAGCGATTTAGGATATATAAGTTTGGTTTCTATTTCCTATATCGACTTAAATCTTAAAAAGGTTGTACAATGTGAAAAAACATTCATGTTACCATTAGGTTCAACTAAACTTGCACCTTCATCTGGTGGCAACAGTTATGTCTCCAAATCATCACCTTCTCTAAGGATGTGCTTTATTGTAAAAGATAAGAGACGCCATCTAATATTCGGAGCTCCAAATCTCATTCTTCCTGATGGAAGTGTGGGACTTTCAGGTGACCTTATTTTAACAAAACAGAGAGAAAATGATGAATCTCTCAATATTGCAACAAGTTGGAAAGAAAAAAGAACAGCTTTTTATTTAAATGAAAAAATAAATTGTCTTGATGTTGCAGGGACCATAACAAGAGGCTACAAAACAGAACAAATCAAACCTCTATCTACTTTTGCAGTTCTTGATTGGGGCAGAGGAAAATGGACATACAAAAACACTTGGTATTGGTCCTCTTGTTCTGCCCTAGTAGACAATGAACATTTCGGTTTCAATCTTGGTTATGGTTTTACAGATAGAACTCCAGCTAGTGAGAATGCTATTATATATAGAGGTAAGATTCATAAACTTGAAGAAGTAAATTTCATTATTCCTAAGGATTTCTTAAACAAAGACTGGATTTTTGAATCAAAAAACAATCGCTTGAATTTGATTTTTACTCCATTAATAAATAGAAACAGTAACTTCAATATTGGTATAATTAAAAGCAATCAGAATCAAACTTTTGGAACTTTTTCTGGAACAGCTGCATTAAATGATGGAACAATTTTAAACATAAAAAATCTTATAGGATTTGCAGAAAAAGTTACTAATCGTTGGTAACAGTGCTAATGTGTAGTTGTAATTTTTTCTTTTTTATGGTTAAGTACATTTGGGAAAAGAGTTACTTATAAAAAATTAACAAAATCATTATGCGACACGATGGAGTAACCGATTATATCCCACAGGAGCTACATGCCAGATTTAAAAGAATTTGAAGAACTGGGTCTAAGTGACGTGACCCTAACTGCCCTAGCGAAAAAGGGCTTTGAAATACCGTCAGAAATACAGAAACAATGTATTCCACTATTATTGAAAGAAAAAGCCGATGTTATCGGACAAGCACAAACAGGAACAGGTAAAACTGCTGCTTTTGGATTACCAATTATGGAAGTTATGGATGCTTCCTCAGGAGCTACTCAAGCTATTATTCTAGAACCAACTAGAGAATTAGCTATTCAGGTAGCAGAAGAAATTGAATCATTTGCGGGAACAAGAAGAATTGACGTTGCAGCCATTTATGGCGGTGCATCAATGGATTTACAGCTTAGGAAATTAAGAAGAGGCGTTCAAATTGTCGTAGGAACTCCTGGTCGTGTTATGGATCATCTAAAAAGAGGATCCCTAAAGCTAATGAATTTAAAAGTTGCTGTTCTAGATGAAGCAGACGAAATGCTTGATATGGGTTTCATTGATGATATTGAAAATATATTGTCTCAAACACCTGATGACAAACGTATGTTGTGTTTTTCAGCAACAATGCCTAAACAGATTATGAATTTGACTTCTAAATTCATGAAAGATCCTACAATTATCAAGATTAAAAATAAGGATATGACTTCTGATTTAACAGATCAATTCTATTTTGAACTTCGTGAGAATGAAAAACTTGATGCACTTTGTAGACTTATTGATATGCAAGAAGATTTCTATTCAATCATTTTCTGTAAAACTAAGATTCAATGTGATGAAGTTGGTAGAAAACTACAGGAAAGGGGTTACAAAGCTGAACCTCTCCATGGTGATCTCTCTCAAAAACAGAGAGAACAGATTCTTAATAAGATGAAAAGACGTATCATCAATATTGTTGTAGCAACAGATGTTGCCGCTCGTGGTATTGATATCAATGACTTAACTCATGTTATTAACCTTTCCTTACCTCAGCAACCAGAATCTTATATCCATAGAATTGGACGTACAGGTCGTGCTGGTAAAAAAGGTACTGCTATAACTTTCGTTACAAGAAATGAACAGAGAAAACTACAGTACATTGAACGTATTGCAAAAACTACAATTCAGAGAGGTGAAATTCCTACTGTAAATGATATTATTGCAATAAAGAAAAGTAGAATTGAAAAAGAATTATTGGGACTTGTGGAAACACCTGTTGCAAATAATCCTTTCGATACTATGGCTGCAGAACTCCTTGAAAAAGGCGACCATGCAGAAATTCTTGCTACAGTATTAGATCATCTTTACAAAAATCAATTAGATTCAAGAAAATACCGAACAATCGGTGGTGGATCTAGTAGAAGAGAGAGAGATGGCGATGGTAGAGGACCAGCACCAAGAGATGACGGTAATGTTAGATTATTCATAGCTCGTGGTAGAAAAGATGGTCTTGGACCTCGTGAACTTGTTGATTATTTGAAACAATCAGTAGGTGCAGATGATAGAGAAATTGATGATGTAACAGTCAGAGATGAATTCTCATTTGTAACTGCTCCTGAAGAACTCGCAGAAAAGATTATGGTTACAATCAATGCTACAGGTAAAGAAGGTGCAGCACCAATCGTTTGTAGAGCTAAATCAGATAAAGGCTCTGGCGGCGGTAGAAGATCTAGAGGCGGTAACTATAGAGATAGAGGAGACCGTGGTGGATACGGAAGTCGCGATAGAGGCGGTAGAGGCCCTCGTGAAGGAAGTAGCTACAGAGATCGACGTGACAGAGGTGATAGAGATAGAGGCGGAAGAGGCAGAGACAGTAACGATAGAGATCGTCACGATAGCTT
>JBFHKM010000012.1:0-39786 GCA_041595335.1 Sphaerochaetaceae bacterium | reverse complement strand
TTAACTTAAAATATTCTATCATTGTTCAGCTGCAGTCAATAATAATGAGAGCTGAGAATATTTGTTTTATATAAGTAATAAAGTGGGGATTGTTGAGACGATGAGCATAAGTGAGAGCACTCAATTGTACATTCAGATTGTCTGGTATTGTTCAACAATTAAAAAAATGAGTGAAATTAATCTCTGCAGCTTCAAAATATAAGCAGCTCTCTTGGTTGATAATTGGGAAAATAGGGCCACTTAAAAATTATTCTTTTGATGTTCAATCTCAAAACAAGCTGCTTATGTAATTCCAAAGAATATGATCTGATGTGATATTGCGGCAAAATGTTTTGATAGAAATAAAATAATCAAGCCTTTTTAGGAATGATATAGATAAATATATGATGAGTAAAATTTAAATATATTTGTATTGATACATTTTTATCCTTTATTTATTGACAAATAAAAAGATAGGCAATATATTTGCTAGTAGCAATGATTAATAGTAGCAAATATTTTTATTAGCAATAATATAAGCTAGCAATTGTTAATAATAACAATATTTCACATTTAGCTATTGCTTTGGTAATCTTTTTTTTGTTATTTTGATGTTGAAACAATAACATAAGAAAATAGCATTAAATGAGGAGTTAGATATGGATTTATGTTCACTATCCAAATTATTAGAAGATTTAAAAACAACTGAAGCTTATTTGAAAGAGTGCAGTGGTTTGACATTTAAAGAAGCGGCAATGCTTTGTTCCATTGGTTCCGGAAAGAAAGAACCAGCAAAACTTGCAAAAGATATGAATTTATCACCTTCTCGTGCAAGTCGTTTGATTTCAGCTTTGGAAGCAAAAGGCCTTACTGTCAGACGTACATCTGAAATAGACAAAAGAATTGTAGTTTTAAATCTTTCAAAAGCGGGCTCAAAACTTTTAGATAATTTACATCAAACAGATCTCCCTTTTCCAGATTACCTGCAGAGGGCGTTAGACGAGATAACTGAATCTCGCGAAGAATAAATTAAATTTAAGGTAGAAACTATGGAAACTAAAACTTATGTTATTGTAGGCGGAGTGGCCGGTGGTGCAGGTGTTGCAGCTAGAATCAGAAGACTTGATGAATATGCAACAATTATCATGTATGAGAAAGGACCCTATGTTAGCTTTGCCAACTGTGGATTACCATATTATGCTGGTGGAACAATTGAAACTAGAGATGCTCTATTTGTTGCTCCTGCTAGTAAATTGATAAATGATTTTAAAATTGATGTGAAACAGAATACTGAAGTGATATCCATTGATAGAAAGAATAAAACTATTGAAGCTATTGATGTCATCACAAAAGAGAAGAGCACACAGAGTTATGATCATTTGGTATTGAGTCCTGGTAGTGTTCCATTTGTTCCTCCAATTAAAGGTATTGATAACAAAAGAGTTCTGACAGTCAGAAATGTTCCTGATATTGATAAAGTTGTTGAAGTTATGAAGAGCTCCAAAAAAGCCGTTGTTATTGGTGGTGGTTTTATTGGTATTGAGATGGCTGAAAACCTCAAAGAAAAAGGTCTGGAAGTTTCTTTAGTTGAAGCTGCACCTCAGGTAATGATCACTCTTGATAGAGAGATGGTTGCACCTGTTCATCAGACATTGAGAGACAATGGTATAGATCTTTATCTATCTCAAGCTCTTCAGGGCATTGAAGAGAATGGTAAGAATTTAAATGTAATTTTACCTGATGCAAAAATTGAGGATGTAGATTTTGTTGTTCTTTCAATTGGTGTCAGACCAGATTCAAAACTTGCACAGGATGCAGGAATTGAAGTTGGACCTAGAGGCCACATCATTGTAGATGAGAATTGTCTTACAAATGATAAAAACATAAGTGCTCTTGGTGATGCAATTGAATATCCAGCTCCAAATCTAGAAGGAAACAACGCTATAGCATTAGCTGGACCTGCAAATAAAATGGCACGTCTCTGTGCTGATTACATTGTAAAAGGCTCCTGTCGTCCTTACAAAGGAACATATGGTAACAGCATAGCTAAGATCTTTGATCTACAAGCGGGTTCAGTAGGATTGAATGAAAGAGCTCTTGAAAGAGCTGGTTTGAAATATAAATCAGTGATCACACATGCAGCAAATCATGCAGGATACTATCCTGGAGCCCAGCAACTATCTGTTAAAGTTCTATACAGCCCTGAAACAGGTGAGATATATGGCGGTCAATCTGTAGGTTATCGTGATGTTGCAAAAAAACTTGATGTACTCTCTTCAACAATCAATTTTGGTGGAACAATTGAAGATCTAGCAGGCTTTGAACAGGCTTATGCTCCATCTTTCAACAGTGCAAAAGATATATTGAACATGGTTGGATTCATAGCTTTGAATGACTTTGATGGTCTTGATAATGTGATTGATTACAAAGAGACTTTGAAGAGACTTGAAAATGGTGCTCTATTGTTGGATGTAAGACAGAAAGCAGAATGGGATGCAGGACACTACAAAGATGCTATGTTGATTCCTCATACTGAGTTGAGAGAGCATCTTGATGAACTTCCAAAAGATAGAGAGATAATTGTTACATGTGCTATTGGACTCAGAGGTCACATTGCATGTCGTATACTAGCTCAACATGGTTTTTCTAAAGTCAGCAATCTAACAGGCGGATGGAGAACAATGGGATGCTATTTGAATGATATCAAGCTTGCAAAAGAGTTCAAAAGAGAAGAATTAAAGAAAGCAAATAGAGCTTAATATGAGATCAAAATCCTAAAGATTTATTTTCTCAAACATAAAAAAACTGCTGTAAAGAGTTATTTGAATACTCTTTCAGCAGTTTTGTTTTTATATACAATTCAAATCAATTTGAATTATCTGTAATTTCTTTTGCACTGTTGCTGCTTCCTGGAATAATACGGCGAGCAAAAGGATGAAGACCTAAATATGTCTTTTCAAACTCACTCTCACTTTCTTTTAGAGCAGCCTGCCATGCAGGACCAAAACCTGGTGCGTTTAGCATCAAACTTTCAGCTGCTGCTTGATATATGTGCAGTCTGGTTATCTCTTTACGTCCTGGCTTTTGAGAGTAAGATGAAAGAGTTATTCTCAGTTCTTTATTTTTCTTCTTCAGATCATTTATTTCTGATTTAATTGTGCTTATGCTATCACTTTCAATGTCCATTCTATCTGTAAGCATATTCTTTAATTTGTCAATTTCTGCTTGATATTCTAAATCTTTTTTATGAGCTCTAACTGACATAGAGATAAGCACCACAACAGCTAGGACAATCCCAATAGCCAAACCTATGAGAAATTCGTTCATTCGATCCTCCATTCAATAATCTTGTTTAGTTTTCGTCACTGATGATCTGTGCATCAGTCTTCACTGGGATCACTTTTCTTACAAAAGCTATATCACCTGTAAAAGCTTTGTTGAATTCTGTTTCACTTTGCTTTATTGCAGTTTGCCATGCAGAAGCAAACCCCGGTGCATTTATCATCAAGCGATCAGCTGCGAGCTGGTAAATATGAAGTCTTGTTGTTTCCTTCTTGCCAGGTTTTTGAGAGTATGTCGAAATTGAAATTCTTAAATTCTCATTTTGCTGTTTCACTTCAGCCAATTCTTTCTTGAGGTTATTCAAGCCATCACTTTCAATATCCATTCTATTTACAAGAACTTTCTTGAGTTTAGTAAGTTCTTCTTTATATTCAGAAGTTTTCTTATGGCCTTTTGCAATCATTCCAATTAATACAACTAAGGCAAGGGCTGCACCTATGCCAAGTCCTATGAAAAATTGATTCATATTTTCCTCCTATAGGATATTTAAAAGTAACGTATATGTATTTTTTTGTCAAAGAAATTATTGGTTTTTTAATTGAAATACTTTTCATATATTAAGGTAAAAAAAACACTCTCCACTTAAATTACAAGGGGAGAGTGTTATTTCAGTCAATAAAGATTATTTAGAGAATCTTTTTATAACTGCTTCTTTGCTGTTTTCAATAGCCTCTGGAATCTGAACTCTTCCTTCAAATACAGCCATATCTTTGAAACCTGTTCCTGTGAGCAATACACAAACATTGGCATCAGAACCAAATTCTTTTTTGATATGTTCTGCATCTTTTTTAAGACCAGCCCAAGCACAAGCTGCAGCAGGTTCTACAAAAATTCCAGCCTTGCTTGTGAGTTCAATCTGAGAGTTGATGATGTCTTCATCTTCAACTTCAATTGCCCAACCGTTTGAATCGTTGATATATCGAACAGCCATTCTACCATTTGCAGGGTTTGAAACAGAGATGGAATCAGCTCTAGTTGAAGCACCATTGATAGCCTTGAAATTCTTGTTCTTCCAAGCCTGTGCAATAGCATTGCTCTTTGAGCTCTGAACTGCTACAAGATGAGGAATCTTTTCAATCAAGCCAGCTTCTTTTAAATCATAGAAACCTTTGTAAACACCAGCGAAGATACAACCATCACCAACTGGAACGTACATAACATCAGGAACTTCTCTGCCCATCTGTTCGAACAATTCAATAGAAACACTCTTCTTGCCTTCAATTGTCATTGGGTTGTAAGCTGTGTTGCGGTTGATTCCACCAAATTTATCAGTGTATTCAATAGATAGTGCAAATGCATCATCATAAGTTCCTTTAACAGGAACAACAGTTGCACCATAAAGAACTGATTGCATCAATTTGTTTGCAGGAGCTGTAGCTGGAACAAATAAAATGATATCAAGACCGTAAGCTGCACCTGCACAACTCATTGCAGCACCAGCATTACCTGTTGAAGCCAAAGCAATTTTGTTTGTGTTGAAATGCATTGCCTGAGCAGCTATCAACTGACTGGCACGATCTTTGAATGAACCTGAAGGTAATGCACTATCAAGTTTACAAGTTAGGTTTGTAAGACCCAGTTCCTTTGCAAGTCTTTTGGGATTTGCTAGTGGAGTTCCACCTACAGGATATACGTTTTTATCTGGTACATCATATGGGAAGAAGTCATACATACTTACATGATCTTTTTTTGCTAGTTCGGCAAGGTCTTCTTTGTTGTAGTGAACCACAAGGTTACCTTTTGGGAATTCTCCCTCAACCTGATTTTTAGCACATTCAGGACACTGATAAACAACTTCATCAGATTCGATTACTTTACCGCAATCATTGCACTTATAAGTGAAACGCATTTTATATTCCTCTTTCGTATCGAAAGGACATGCTACAAGCATGCCCTTTCTTAATTTTATAAATTCCTGTTTTTATTTAATCAATCCAGGGATTATTTACCACTTGTAATTTCAGCATTGAATGCTTCAATCAACTTGTCAATTTTAGCTGTTGCTTTTGGAAGTTCTTCCCAATAAGTTTTATCATACCACTGTCTGTTGATCTCTTCATAAGTTTTACCCTGCTGTTCAACCCAAGTATAGTATTTAAGATTATGGATTCTCAATCTATCGTAGTAGTTGAGTTCTTCCATGTTTGCAATGTTTTGACCCATCAAAGCTTTGTGATAAATACGGATGCTATCATCTCTATCACATACACCCATCTTGTCTTCAAGTTCTTTCAGTCTAGAAGTATACATCTCGCTTGAATCTGTCAATACTGTTAAGATAACAGCATCTTCATCCATTTCATAGTATTTTGCAACCTTCATAGCACCAAGAACATTACCAACACCACTGATACCGTATAATTCAAGATTATCAATATCGCTCTGGCTTACGCCTTTTTCTGCAAGATATTTCTTACCTTCAGGTTCGTTGAACATGCGGTAAACATCCATACAATCTTCATCATCGATTGCAACAACCATGTCAGTGTTTTTAACATTGTGAATCCAAGGTACATGCTTATCACCAATACCTTCAATTCTATGACCACCAAAACCATTTCTAAGTAGAGTAGGGCACTGAAGTGCTTCTGCTGCTACAACTTTGATTCCAGGGTATTCTTTTTTAAGATGATCACCAGCTGCTAAAGTACCACCTGAACCAGTTGCACTTACGTAAGCTTTTACATCTTCATCTTTAATTCCTAATTTATGACATACATCAATCATTGCTTGACCTGTGCATTCATAGTGCCATAGATAGTTTTCAAACTGTTCAAACTGATTGAAAATAACAATATGAGATCCACGTTCAGCATCAAGTTCGTGACATTTGTCAAAGATTTCTTTTACATTTGATTCACAACCAGGAGTTGCAATAACTTCACCAGCTACAGTCTTTAACCAGTTGAATCTCTCTTGACTCATTTCTTCTGGAAGAATAGCAATTGAAGAACAACCTAATAATGCAGAGTTATAAGCACCACCACGACAGTAGTTACCTGTTGAAGGCCATACAGCCTGTTGGTCTACAGAATCGAAGTTACCAGTTACTAGAGCTGGAGCCAAACAAGCATAAGTTGCACCTACTTTATGAACACCACAAGGGAACCATTTACCAGCTAATGCAATGATTCTAGCTTTAACACCACTGACTTCGTGAGGAACTTCAATGAAGTTTACATCACCAAATTTGCCGTCTTTAGCTTTTGGTTCATTGTGCCAAGTAATTCTGTATAAGTTTACAGGATCAACATCCCAAAGGCCTGTCTTTGAAAGTTTGTTCTTGATATCATCAGAAACTGTACTTGGATTTAACATCTCTTTGAATGTTGGAAGTAGAATTCCCTTTTCACGACAACGTTGGATGTTCTTCTGGCGAATCTTATCATTTACTTCTAAGTTTATTAACATAGTTTATAACTCCTTTTCTTGATTGCAATAAATTTCTTAGTTAATTATAGCTTAAATTGAACCTTTGTAAAGAAAAATCTCAAAAAATTTTATTATATGTTATTTTCCACTCTAATTACTTCGTAAAATGTAATTTTTAATTACTCAAAGTTTGGTTTAGTTAAATATATGGTTAAAAAGCATTTAACAACATTTACAATATTGGGAAATTGTAATTAATATACAAATTGTTATATAGATAACAGAGATAAAAGGTGCAATAAACCGCAAAAATTCTTTACAAAATTTGCAATTGATGATACTTTCCATATGTAATCTTATAATATATTCTATAGTTGAAGTGGTAAAGTCATCTATCAAGAATTCAAATTTTTTCCAAAATTCTTTTATTTTATATATCAAAAAGAATTTCTAAATACTTTAAACAAATTTATAATTATTATTATGAAAGACTGTATCTGTTTTTTACTGATCCTATGCTAAAAACGAAAATAATTTAAAAAGTACTATATATATGCTTAGCTCATCTTGAAAAGATAGGTAGTTTTGCATATAGTAATGAAGAATGTTGCAATTTGTTGCAGAAAATTGTTGACATATAGTAAATACGCTTTAGAATAGAAGGTATGAACTTGCTAGTATTCCTAGCGATACAGAATTAAGGAGTTAACAATGGGTGATATCATGCGTCCAGTTCCTTTTGGGGAACTAATTAACAGAATCTCTGGTGAGTATAGAAACCAGAACTCAATATTTGGTTTATCCAAAGACCAATTCTTCAAAGATGACAGAAAGAAATCAATTGATGTATTCAGCCAAAGTTGTACCACACCAGTAGGTCCAGCAGCTGGACCTCATTCACAATTAGCACAAAATATCATAACTAGCTACTTAGCTGGTGCACGTTTTGTAGAAGTAAAGACAGTTCAAATTATGGATACTCTTGAAATTCCAAAACCTTGTATTGATGCTAGAGATGAAGGTTATAACACAGAATGGTCAACTGAATATACATTAGAGAAAGCTTGGGATGAATATGCTAAAGCTTGGATCATTTGTTACTTAATTGAAGCATTGATGAATAAAGGTGAAGTAACAGAACCAACCTTTATTTTCAACATGTCTGTAGGTTACGATCTAGCAGGTATCAAAACTCCTAAAATGCAAAAATATATTGATTCAATGATGGATGCATCATTAAATCCTAAATTTAACGAATACTTAGAAGAACTTGATGCATTATTAAAAGAAAAAGATTTATTTGCAGGTTCAGATTGGGCTGGTATGGAAGATAAAATGGCTGACTTACCAAGCAAAATTTCTAAGAACATTGTAAAAGGTGTAACTCTATCAACAATGCACGGTTGTCCTCCAAAAGAAATTGAAGCAATCTGTAACTACATGTTGACTGAAAAGAAAATCGATACATTTGTTAAATTGAACCCTACATTATTAGGTTATGATAAAGTAAGAGAGATCTTAGATGGTCTTGGTTATGATTATCTACACCTATCACGTACTTCATTCGAAAAAGACCTACAGTATACAGATGCAGTTGCTATGTTACATAGACTTGTAGATGTTGCAAAAGAGAATGGCAGACAATTCGGTGTCAAACTTACAAACACTCTAGGTTCTGTAAATGACCAAGGTTTCTTACCTGGTGATGAGATGTACGCTTCAGGTAGAGCTTTGATGCCAATCAGTGTTAACGTTGCTGCTAAACTTTCTAGAGAATTTGACGGAACTCTTCCTGTTTCTTACTCTGGTGGTGCCAATGCATTAACAATCTCTGATATTTTTGAAACAGGTATCAGACCTATTACTGTTGCAACTGATATGCTTCACCCAGGTGGATATTCAAGAATGGCACAGATGGCAACTATCTTATCCAAGAGCAAATACTGGGATATGGATAAAATCGATGTTGAAAAATTAAACAAATTAGCTGACACCTGTCTTTCAAGTAAATATTTAGACAAAGCTTTCAGAGGTACTGACAAAGTAGCTGTTGATGAAAAGCTTCCAATGTTTGATTGTTACATCGCTCCTTGTCAAGAAGCTTGTCCAATTCACCAAGACATTCCAGATTACGTTGAATTGATGGCTGAAGGCAAATATGCTGAAGCATTGACTGTAATTTACATGAAGAACCCTCTTCCTTATATAACAGGTCTCATTTGTGATCACCAGTGTCAAACTTGTTGTTCACGTAAGGACTATGAAGGTAGCGTACAGATTCGTGAGATCAAAAAATTAGCTGTTGAAAATGGCTTCAAAGGTTTCAAGGATATGTGGGTAACCAGCGAAAAGAGTGACTTCAAAGTTGCTGTAATCGGTGCAGGTCCTGCAGGTCTATCTGCTGCATTCTTCCTAGCTCGTTCTGGCTTCCAAGTACAGATCTTCGAAAAAGAAGAAACAGCTGGTGGTGTAGTAAGAAACGTTATTCCTGAATTCAGAATTCCAGAAGAAGCAATTAACAGTGATGTAGAATTCATCAAAGCAAACGGTGTTGATATCAAATTTGGTGCTACAAAAGAAGAAACTAAAGTTGAAGCTTTGAAGAAAGCTGGTTATGACTATATCTTCTTTGCAATTGGTACAGAAAAAGACAATCCTTATTCATTGAAGGGTGGAGATGATATCGTAATTGAAGCATTACCATTTTTAAGATCTTACAGATTGGGTTCTGATGGTGTCAAACTTGGTAAGCATGTTGTAATTCTTGGTGCAGGTAACGTTGCAATGGATGCAGCTCGTGCAGCAAAACGTGTTGAAGGTGTTGAAGATGTAACTATTGTTTATAGAAGAACAGTAAAAGAAATGCCTGCTGACATGGAAGAATATGAATACACATTAGAAGATGGTATCAAATACCTATTCTTAACAAACCCTAGTGAATACAAAGATGGTGAGTTGACTCTTACTAAGATGGAATTAGGCGAACCTGATGAATCTGGTAGAAGAAGACCTGTTGCAACTGATGAAACATTCACAATGCCTTGTGATAGCATCATTACTGCTATTGCATCTCATGTTGATACAGATATGACTAACTATTATGGCCTACCTTGTGATGAAAGAGGTCGTGTTGTATACGATAAAGATACATTGGAATCTCCACTAGAAGGTGTTTACCTTGTTGGTGATATGACAACAGGTCCATCTGTTGTAGTAAAATGTATTGCATCTGCTAGAAAGGGTGTTGAAGCTCTACTTGATACAATTCTTGGTAAAGAAGATAGCAGTGAAGAATCTTGTGGATGTGGCGACTCTGATTGCGAATGTGAACACGATCATGATCATGATGAAGAATCATGTGGATGTGGTTGTGGTGACGACGATGATGATGATGTTGACATGGAAGCAGTTATTGCTGAAGAGAATGAATATTACAAAGAACTTCGCGATAAGAAAGGCAAAATTACAGAACAAGTAAGTGCTGATGCTAAGAATTTCTTAGAAACAGAAGGCTTGAGATGTAACGAATGTTCTTACCTATGTAACAAATGTGTTGAAGTTTGTCCTAACCGTGCAAACATCACAGTTGATGTTAGAAACACAGGAATATTCACAGATCCTTTCCAGATTGTACACATCGATGCTTATTGTAACGAATGTGGTAACTGTGAAACTTTCTGCCCATACATTGGTGCACCATACAAAGATAAATTTACTCTATTCTCAAGAAGAGATGATTTTGAAAATTCAACAAACAGTGGTTTCTTGGCTGAAGGTCAGGACATTACAATTAGATTGGATGGTAAACTTTATCAATGTCAATTCAATGGTGAGGGACTACTTGAAGGCGATGAAGGCGTGAGCGACGAAGTTGCTGCTATCATTGAAGAAATTTACCTTTCATATAGTTACTTACTAGGTGAAGTAGAAGACTAAAAACAAAAGGATACATAAATGGACACTCTATTTAAAAATGTAAGAATAATGCAAACAAGACCTCCTTTTGAGGTTCAAGAGAATATGGATGTTCTAGTACAGGGCGATAAAATCGCCCGTATTGGAAAGGACATTGAGAGTAAAGGTGCAAAGATTGTTAATGGCGATGGTAAAACATTGATGCCAGGTAACGTCTGTTCTCACCACCATTACTACAGTGGTTTATCTCGTGGTATGTTGATCAATGCTGGCCCTCAAACAGACCTCATCCAAATTCTAAAAGAATGGTGGTGGAGACTTGATAGAGGACTGGATGAAGAAGCTACATATTACTCTTCATTGATTTGTTCTTTAGATGCAATTGCAGCAGGTACAACCTCTGTAGTTGACCACCATGCAAGTCCTAATTATATAAAGGGCTCACTTTCAACCATTGCTAAGGGAATGGATGAAGTTGGACTCAGAGGTATGACTTGTTATGAAGTAACAGATCGTAACCGTGGAATGGCTGAAGTTGAAGAAGGCGTACAGGAAAATGTTGATTTTGCAACATCCGGTACAACTGATATGGTCAAAGCTATGATCGGTGGTCACGCATTATTTACAATTCCTGATGAAGGTTTGAAATTGATGAGTGATGCTGTAAAGCAAACTGGATGTGGAATGCACATTCACGTAGCTGAAGGTGAATATGATCAGATCTTCTCTCACCATAAATACAACAAAGACATCGTAAGACGTCTTGATGATTTTGATTTACTCAGTGACAACACATTGCTAGTTCATGGTATCTTCTTGAATGATGATGAAATTGATCTTTTGAACGAAAGAGGCTGTTTCTTTGCACACAATCCAAGATCAAACATGAACAACCAAATTGGTTACAGTGATAAATTACCAAAGGTTAAGAAATTGATCATGGGTACAGATGGTTGCGGTGGTAACATGTTCGAAGAATGTAAGATTGCTTTCTTCAAGAACAGAGATGCTAAAGGACCTTTCTGGCCTAATGACTTTGTTACAGCTATGAACAGAGGTAATGATTTAATTTCAACTTACTTTGAAGGTGATTATGGTCAAGTAAAAGAAGGCTTCAAAGCTGACTTAACATTGCTGGATTATCATGCACCAACTCCAATTCTACCAGGAAACGCTGCAGGCCATTTCGTATGGGGTATGAGCAGTAATTCAGTTCATTCTGTAATGATCAATGGTAAGATGGTGATGGAAAACAGAGAATTCCCTGGAATTGATGTTAACAAAATCTACTCTGAAGCTGCTAAAGTTGCAGAAAGAGTTTGGAAAAAAGTAGACACATTAGAAGCTAGATAATTTGGCTTTTGAAATAAACGTACAATATATTTAAATTTAGGCCTATGGCCGAGGAGAAATACAAAATGGGTATTGAAGAACAGATCAGAGCAAAAGCTGCTGAATACAGTGATTACACTGCTAAGAACCTTTCAAAAATGGTTCAGGTTAAAAGTTACAGTGGTCAAGAAGAAGGCGTATGTCGTCTTATTGTAGACCTATGTAAAGAAGCTAATTTCGATGAAGTTTACATTGATGATTTAGGTTCTGTAATCGGTAGAGTTGGTAATGGTCCTAAATCCATAGCTTTTGATGCTCATATCGATACTGTTGAAGTTGGAAATATGAAAAACTGGGATTTCGATCCTTTCAGTGGCGAAATTGTTGATGGCCTTGTAAAAGGTAGAGGTACTTCTGACCAAGAAGGTGGTGCTGCTTCAATGATCACAGCTGGTCGTATTCTTAAAGAATTAGGCTATGACAAAGAATATACATGTTACTTCACATTCACTGTAATGGAAGAAGACTGTGATGGTATGTGTTGGAAGTATTTAATTGAAGAAGAAAACTTCAAACCAGATCTAGTTGTTTCAACAGAACCTACAACATGTCAACTTTACAGAGGACATAGAGGTCGTATGGAAATTAGAATTATCCTTCGTGGTATTTCTTGTCATGGTAGTGCTCCAGAAAGAGGTGTAAGTGCTTCTTACAAAGCTTCTCGTGCAGCATTAGCTATTGAACAGTTGAACAAAGACCTAAAACCAGATGCAGATAACTTCCTAGGAAAAGGTACAATTACAGTTTCTCAGATGGACGTTAGAGGACCTTCACAGTGTGCAGTTACTGACTATGCAATGCTTTATTGTGACAGACGTTTGACTTGGGGTGAAGATGCAGATCTAGCTATCAGCCAGGTTACAGAATATGTTTGCAAAGCAACTGGTGACAAACCAGAAGACATCGTTGTTGAAATGCCTAACTATGAAAAAACTGGTTGGACTAAAAAAGAATATAGCCAAGAATTATATTTCCCTACATGGAAAATTCCAGAAGATTCAATGTTGGTACAAGCTGGTGTTAGAGCTCATGAAGCACTATTCGGCAAAGCTCCAACTATTGACAAATGGACTTTCTCAACAAACTGTGTAGCAACTACAGGACGTCATAAGATTCCAGCTATTGGTTTCGGCCCTGGTGATGAAAATCAAGCTCATGCACCAAACGAAATTACAAGAGTTAAAGATCTTGAAATCTGTGCAGCATTCTATGCAATGTTACCTTACAGCTTATCTAAATAATTTATTAAATTGTTAATTTAAGTAATGGACCATCCGAAAGGGTGGTCTTTATTTTGGCCTTCAACTTTGTTTTTTACAGATCTTCACATTCTTATGAGCTGCAGTTTTATTAAATTGAACTCATAAATGATGATGTTTAAAAGTTCAATAATAAAAGCAATATAACATATGTCGGTAACAAAACTTTTCTAATTATTCATCTGTACAGACAATTCATTGCAACTGGTACCAAAAGTTGGTACCAAATGTCGTTACTCCATGATTATCTAATAGTTCATTATATTTTAAAAAATATGATGGTTTTCATAATTCTATAGTTCTTTTTTTAGTGATATATAAATTTGAGTGTGTAAAACTTGAGTGATACTAAAAAAAATACATACAAAAAAATATTGCGAATCTGCAATAAATGCATTATTATATAGCTAGGTAAATATTGATGATACAAACTGATTGAGTATCATCTAAAATACATTTTGTTTAGGTAAACGTAAGATTTGAATGCAGATGTCTGAATTCAAATCGGAAACACCAAAATATTGTTTTAAAACATATAGGGGGTAAGAAATAAAATGTCAAAAAAAATTCTATTAAAAGATATTCTTTGTCTTCGTAAGGACTTCGACAGTCCATCCATCAAAGGCTGTGATATGCTGATTCAAGATGGGGTGATAAAAACAATCTCTGAAAAGGGTGATCTGGTACCTGATAGCAACACCAAAATCATAGATTGCAGCAATTACACCGTGATACCTGGATTGGTCAACACTCATCACCATTTCTATCAAACTTTAACAAGAAACCTTCCTGAAGTTCAGGATGCAAAGTTATTTGACTGGTTGACCTATCTTTATGAGATATGGAAAGGCATTGACGCTGAAGCTGTAAATGTAAGCAGCACTCTTGCTATGGCAGAGCTGTTGAAGACAGGTTGTACAGCAACCACAGATCATCACTATTTATATCCACAGGGTTTTGATGGAGATCTGATGGGGCTTCAATTTGAAGCAGCAGACAAACTTGGAATGAGATTCTCTCCAACACGTGGTTCGATGAGTTTATCTAAAAAAGATGGTGGTTTACCTCCTGATAGTGTTGTTCAAACTGATCAAGAGATTCTTGATGACAGTGAGCGCTGTATAAAACAATATCATGTACCAGGCAACTCAATGCATAAAATTGTATTGGCTCCTTGCTCTCCTTTCTCTGTTACAAAAGAATTGATGACTCAAACTAGCAGACTTGCTAGAAAATATGGTGTAAGACTTCATACTCATCTATGTGAGACATTTGATGAAAATGACTTCTGCCTGCAGATGTATGGAAAGAGACCTCTTGATCTGATGAAAGAATGTGAGATGGTTGGTCCTGATGTATTTTTTGCCCATGGCATTCATTTCAATGATGAAGAGCTCAAAGAATTGAAAAGAACAGATAGCAACATTGCTCACTGTCCTTCAAGTAATATGAGATTGGGATCAGGTATATGTAGAGTCAAAGACATGCTTGATTTGGGAATAAATGTTGGAATTGCGGTTGATGGATCTGCCTCAAACGACAGTTCCGATATGTTAGGAGAATTGAGAGAAGCCCTGCTATTGCAAAGAGTTAAGTATGGTTCCGGAGCATTAAAAGCTGATCAGGTATTCAAGATGGGTACTATAAATGGAGCCAATATGTTAGGATTTACAAATACTGGAAAACTTCAAGAAGGATGGAATGCAGATATGGCAATATTTGATGTCTCAACTATTCCATATGCGGGATCCTTCAGTGATAACTCAGCATCTTTATTGTTCTGTGGAACAAATCACAATACAGCTTATACCATTGTTAATGGTAAGATTGTTGTTGATAATGGAGAGCTTGTTGGGGTAGATGAAAAAGAACTTGCTAGCAAAGCACGAGAGGTTAGCAAAAAATTATTAAATAAGGCTGGAGTTGTAGAATAATGATAAAAAACTATAAAATTGTAAAAGATGTTAAAGAAGCTTTGACATATAAGAAACAGAATCCACAAGCAGCTTTCTATGCTGGTGGTACAGAAATAAATAGATTGAATTCTTCTGTAAAGATTGAAGATGCAATTTCTCTTGAAGGTTTGGGCCTCAACAAGATTGAAGAAGTTAAAGATGGTATCAAAATTGGATCATGTGTAACATTTCAACAATTAGTTGAATCTGATTTGATTCCAGCATATTTAAAAGAAGCAGCAATGTATTGTGCTTCCCGTGTTGTACGAGATATGGCAACAATCGGTGGTAACCTAGCATTGGGTGCTGATGATTCATATCTTATGCCAACATTACTTGCTGCAAAAGCAAGATTGCTTACAAATGGTCTCACTGATAAAGAGGTTTTCACAGAAGATAATCTTCCAATTCGTGAATATCATATGTATCATAAAGAATTCAGCAACACTCTTTTAGTTGCAATTGTACTTCCAAAAGAAGAAAGAATTGTTCTTTCAAAAAGATTTGCTAACACAGCTCATTCAGAATCATGTGTTACAGCTGCATTTGGTGCAAAAGTTGAAGCAGGTCTGTTATCTGAAGTAAGAATATTTGCTGCAATCAAGGGCTCTGGAATACAAAGATTTAAAGATGCTGAAAATTCTATTGAAACAGATTCTTTTGCTTCAAGAGAAGATGTAGAATTTGCAATTACAAATGCTACACAGGCTGTTGATGATTACACAGCTTCTGCAAAGTACAAATCATACATAACAGGTGTTGCAATTGGTGATATGTATACTGTTGCTTCTGAAGCAGCAAAAGGGGGAAAATAATAATGGAAAAAGTAATATGTAATATAAACGGAAAAAAAACAGTTCTTCCTTTTGAAGAAGGAATGAGTCTTAGAGAGGCTCTATTTAGAACAGGATTGAACAGTGTCAGAGATAGTGATGATGCAGAAGGTTTTGCAGGATCAGATACAATATTGGTAGACGACATTCCATGTTATTCAAACTTGATGAGTCCTTATCAAGTAAAAGATAAATATATCAGAACAGCTGAATGCCTAGGTGATCAGAGAAATTTGAATTTTGTTCAAAGGGCTATGGTTGATGCAGGTATCGTTCAGAGTGCATATAACTCTCCTGCAGCTGCACTTCTTTTGACTTGGTTGTTGGAACATGAAGAGAACCCAACTAAAGAGCAGATCAAAGATATCTTAACAAGTATCTTCATTCGTGATGCAGGATATGAAAACTATTATCTAGCAGTGAAACTTGCAACTGAACTTAGAGACTTTGGTAAGTATAAAACTCAAATTGCTCCAAAATTCAGAGAGCAGCTTAAATATGTTGGAACACCAATGGGTAAGATTGATGGTGCATCATTGGTTGCTGCAGATAAATGTTTTGTAGAGGATAAAGTTACAGAGCACTCTCATGTGATGATAGTGCTTGGTTCTCCTCATGCAATGGCTTATATCACAAGCATTGATACATCCAAAGCAGAAGACCTACCTGGTGTTGATAAAATCTTCACTTATAAAAATACTCCTGACTTCTATTACACACATGCTGGACAGGGTGCTCCTGAGCCATCACCACATGATAAAAAGTTATTCAACCAGAAAGTAAGAATGGTTGGTGATAGAGTTGCTGCTATTGTAGCTGTTGATATGGAAACAGCTGTTAAAGCTAGAGACTTAATCGAAGTTGAATATGAAGTACTCAAACCTGTATTGACTGTTGAAGATGCTATGGCACCTGATGCTCCTCTAGTACACAATGGAAAGATTGAATTTGGTGTTGGTGCTCCAGACAATCTAGATGAATTGAATAAAAATTACGATGAGAGAGATGGAAAGATCTTCTATCCATTCCCATTGCATGGTGATATAAGACACAACGTTGCATCTGAAGCAAAAGGTCAGATTGGTGATGTTGATAAAGCATTTGCTGAAGCTGATTGTATTGTTGAAAATACATACAGAACCAATCAGATTCAATGTACACCACTAGAACCACATGTATGTTTTGGTCGAATTGATATGGGAAGACTTGTTCTTCACTGTTCAACTCAGGTTCCATTCCATGTAAGACGTATTGTTTCTAATATCTGCGGAATCAGTGAGAACAATGTCAGAGTCATCAAAGAAAGAGTTGGTGGTGGATACGGTTCAAAGCAGGATGTTGTAGTTGAAGACTTAGTTGGATATGCAGTATGGGCTACAGGACTTGATATTTACTTCAGAAATACAAGAGAAGAAGAGTTCTTGAGAACTGCTACAAGACATCCAATGAGATTGACAGTAAAACTTGGTGCTAAAAAAGATGGTACCATCACAGCTATTGATATGGATGTTAGAGCAAATACTGGTTGTTATGGTAATCACTGTTTGACAGTTCCTATGAATGCATGTTCAAAGACTCTTCCATTGATGAAAGTTGATAACATGAGATTTGATGTAACAACTTATTACACAAATATTGCATCAGTTGGTGCTTACCAAGGTTATGGTGCTCCTAAGGGAACATTCGCTTTGATGACTGCAATTGGTGAGTTGAGTGAGAAACTAGGTGTCGATTACAGAACCGTTATCGAAAAGAACCATGTTGAAACAGGTTATATGCTTGAGATCCTAAGAGGTCTTGGTGAAGGTAGAGAAGGTAATGTAGTACCTGTTGGATCCTGTGGACTTGATAAAGCAATTGCAAAGGGTTGTGATATGATCAACTGGGGTAAAAAAGAAAAATCACCTGGTAAAGATTGGAAAGTTGGTAAGGGATTTGCAATGATACAGCAAGGTTCTGGTTTACCAGGATTGGATCATGCAAATGCATGGGCTAAAATCATGACAGATGGTTCTGTCAAACTATTCAGTGGTGGTGCAGATTTAGGTACTGGTCTTGATATGGTATGTGCAAAAGTTGTCTGTGAGAACTTGAAGGTACCAATGGAAAGATTCAGCATCACAAGTGGTGATACCGATTCATGTACCTTTGATACTGGCTCATATGCTTCAAGTGGTACTTACTTCAGTGGTAATGCAGCACGTCTTGCAGCAGAAGATCTAGTTAAGGCTGTTATTAAAGAAGCAGCTTATCAGATGAAAGAAGATGAGAAAGATCTCTATCTTGATTATCCTGGTAAGGTAGTTTCTAAAAAGACAAAGAAAGAACTCTCTTATGCTACAATGGCACATGATGCTCTAACTGGTACAGGTAATGGCCAAATCATGGGTAAGGGTTCCTTCACCACAATGACAAACTCCATTCCTTATGGTGCTCATTTTGCTCAAGTTGCAGTAAATGAGAAGACCGGTGAGGTTAAAGTTCAGAAGTTCTATGCATTGCAAGATGCAGGTACTCCAATTAACCCAGCACAGGCTGAGTGTCAGATGTATGGTGCTGCTCTTAAATCTATTGGACATTCATTATATGAAGGTTTGATCTATGATAAGAATGGTAAGACAATCAATTCAAGCTTCCAAAAATATGGTGTTCCAATGATCAATGAAATGCCAGAAGATTTCAAAGCAGTATTGATTGATGTAGATGATGAAGCTGGACCTTATGGAGCTAAATCTATCAGTGAGATTGCAACCAACGGTGCAGCACCTGCTTTAGCAATAGCTATTCATGATGCATGTGGTGTTTGGATGAGAGAATGGCCTTTCACACCTGAGAAAATTTTGAAGGAATTAGGCACTTTAAAATAAATGCAACATTTTGCAACAAAAATAATAGACAATGATGGACTTACGTGCTATAGTGAGTCCATCAACTAGTTCAACCACTCGGAGGAAATTTTTAACGATGGAAAAGAAAAAAAAAGATAAAGCTTATATTAAGCAGATGATCAGCGAATTATCAAAATTAGACACTAAAAACATGTATCTAAATGATTTTTACCATACTTGGAAAGAAAGTGACGATGAAATCGAAGCTGTATTCCATGTAGCAGAAATCTTACGTGGCTTACGTGAAAACAACATTTCTACTAAAGTATTCGATAGTGGTCTTGCTATTTCAGTATTCCGTGATAACTCTACAAGAACAAGATTCTCATTCTCAAGCGCTTGTAACCTTTTAGGTTTAGAAGTTCAAGACTTAGATGAAAAGAAGAGTCAGATTGCACATGGTGAGACTGTTCGTGAAACAGCTAACATGATTAGCTTCATGGCTGACATCATTGGTATCAGAGACGATATGTATATTGGTAAAGGTCATACTTACCAAAAGACTGTTTCTGAAGCAGTACAAGAAGGTTTCAGAGATGGCGTTCTTGAACAGAGACCAACAATTGTTAACCTACAATGTGATATTGATCACCCAACTCAGACAATGGCTGATATGTTACACGTTATCAATGAATTTGGTGGTGTTGAAAATCTTAAGGGCAAAAAAGTTGCAATGACATGGGCTTACAGTCCTTCATACGGTAAACCTTTATCTGTACCTCAAGGTGTTATTGGTTTATTCACAAGATTTGGTATGGACGTTGTTCTAGCTCATCCAGAAGGTTATGATGTAATGCCTGAAGTTGAAGAAGTTGCTAATGACAATGCTAAAAAATATGGTGGATCATTCAAGAAAGTTAACTCAATGGACGAAGCTTTCAAAGATGCAGATATCGTATATCCAAAATCATGGGCTCCTTTCTCAATCATGGAAGAAAGAACTCAATTAGTAAGTGATGGTAAACTTGATGAACTAGATGCTCTAGAACAGAAATGTCTTGCTACAAACGCTAAATTTAAAGATTGGACTTGTACTGAAGAAAAAATGGCTACAACTAATGACGGTAAGGCATTATACCTACACTGTCTACCAGCTGATATTACAGGTGTATCTTGTAAAGAAGGTGAAGTTGAAGCTTCTGTATTCGATCGTTACATGGTTCCTCTATACAAACAAGCTAGTTACAAACCTTATGTAATTGCTGCTATGATCATGCTAGAAAAGTTCGAAAACCCTAGTGCTAAATTAGAAGAATTACTAGAAGCTGCTACAAAGAGAATTAAATAATTTAATTTATCTTTAAAGCCTTATGGTCTTAATAAAAAACCAGTGATCTTAATTGATTGCTGGTTTTTTGATGTCGCAATGTTTTACTAAAGTGCAAATTGATAGTATATTTGAATCACGTTAGAGAATTGAGATTTTGAAATGAGTGCAGCTATAAGGACAGTAAATTGAAAAAACGAGAGCTTTTGATTTTAATATTTATAATTAGCTTTACAGCAATACTCACGTCCTGTGAATTATTTATGAGTGAGCCTGAAGGTAAAATTGTAATGATCAGCATTGGTCTCGATTATAAATATTCAACAGAAAATAAAACTTCTTATGGCGAATTGAATGGTACTCTCAATGATGTTAGAAGAGCAGGTGCTGCTATGCAAGCTCTATCTGAAAGAAGTGGCAAGGACTTTTATTGGATACCTCTGTTTCAACACGAGAATGTATACAGTGAGGTAGAGGGGTCTTCAATAGAAGACAATTTTGCATCATTTGAAAATTTTAAAAATGTAATCAACTATCTAGATGATAATTCATCTGATGCAACTGAGCCTTTAATAATAACAAATCCAATTGACTTCTCTCTCAGTGAGTATCTATCAGATTATGAAGAGTGTGGCACAGAAGCTCATGATATCGAATTGAACAGCAATGATATTCTCATCATCTATTATTCAGGTCATGGAGCAGTTTCAACTGGAGATCTGTATATGATGAGCAATACTTCCTTAACTGCAACTGATTATTCCTTAGCTAATTTTAAAACAGCTATTGAAAAGGTAAAAAGCAAGACTCTTGTTGTATTGGATTCGTGCTACAGCGGAAATCTTATAGATGAATCAAATACAACAATAAGAACAAGAGGTCCTGATATAGAGATCACAAGTTATTCACAGGCGCTTGATTTTTTGTTTGATACCACATTTGATGATAGCAACAACAATTTATTTGTTTTGGCATCTACAAGTAAGAACTATGAGAGCAGTGAGAGCAGTACATACAACTATGGATACTTCACAAAGGCCTTTTTGAATGCAGTGGGATGGACGTGGGAAGTGGAAGATACCACAAGCCTTGGAGATCTGGAGTCAGATATTCCTTCACTTAATGGTGGAGAAATCTCTCTAGATGATATATACTCTTATACAAAGGATACCGATCATTTCAACAAAGATTATTTTCCAATGATTTCAGGAGGTCGACTTGATTTGGTTCTTTTTACGATAAATTAGCATTTTTTTAATATAAAATTATGAAATATATTGGCATGATGAATTCTTCAAATAGGTAGCTTATTGTTGCTAGCAGTGAAAGTTACTGAGTTTTTTTCCTCATAATTCCATCTATTTTTGATTTGAAAGTTTACTTATGAATTAACAATACCTTGCCAAGATACTTTTAGAATGCTATTTTTATTATACACATTGAGGAATGTGCTTTCTTTTGGGAAAAGGAGATATGAGGGGGATATGTTGAACAAACGTCTGATATTGATAGTCGACGACAATCAAATTAATAGAAAAGTTTTAAGTAATATATTAAAAGATAAATATAGATTGATACAGGCTGAAAATGGCCAAGAAGCACTAGATATCCTTTCTGATAGAAAAGGAGAGGTCTCTGCGATATTTTTAGATCTAACAATGCCTGTTATGGATGGTTATGAATTCTTAAAAGTGAGACAGAGAGATGAAGAGCTTTTATCTATTCCTGTTCTCGTGCAGACACAAAAAGAAGGTGTCGATGCAGAAATTAGATGTTTGAAAGATGGCGCAAGTGATTTTTTAACAAAACCTTACAATCCTCAATTGTTGCTTCATAGATTAGAAAATATCATAACCCTCAGAGAAAATAAATCTTTTATTGCAGTTGTTCAACATGATACTTTAACAGGTTTATACAACACTGAAGGGTTTTATGTAAAAGCAGAAGAAATCATAAAAAACAATCCAGATAAGCAATATTCTATTATCTGTGGTGATATAAATCAATTCAAAATAATAACTCAGATATATGGTGAATCTGCAAGTGATGAAGTACTGCAGTTTGTAGCAAATGTTCTCAGAAAAGTTCTGGGTCCAGAAGCCCTAATTGCAAGATTCTCAGCTGATAGATTCCAAGCTCTGATAGATTATCAAATCGATGCAGTTGCTGTAGGTAAACAGATAGAGGAATTGCTGCAGGAGTCAAAGATATCAAATATACTCCGTGTTCAACTTGGTGTTTATACCATGGACAAGAGCAAAGATAACTCTGTCAGAATGATGTGTGATTATTCTCGTATGCCAATTGAGGTGATCAAAGGTCAATACGGCAAGACTGTTGCCTTCTTCAACAAGACAGATTATGACAAGGTCATAAAAGAGCAGAAGATTGTCTCTCAAATGGATAGCTCCCTCAAAAATCGTGAGTTTGTTGTTTATTTTCAACCTAAAATTGAAGTAGAATCAGGTAAACTGATAGGTGCAGAATCCCTCGTAAGATGGATTCATCCTGAAGACGGTTTTATGAATCCAGGTCTTTTCATACCTCTTTTTGAGAAAAATGGATTTATTACTAAATTAGATAAATACGTGTGGGAAGAGACCTGCAGACATCAAAGAATGTGGATTGATCAAGGATATAAAGTTGTACCAATTTCTGTAAATGTGTCAAGAAATGATATATACAGTGATGATTTGGTTGGCTTCTTTAAAGGCTTGATTGCAAAATATAGATTACCTGCTTCTCTTCTTCATCTTGAGATAACAGAAACAGCATATACTCAGGGACAAGACAAATTGATTGCAATAATCAAAGAGTTGAGTGGCCTAGGTTTTTATGTTGAGATGGATGATTTTGGATCAGGATATTCCTCTTTGAATATGCTATCAGAAGTACCTGTTGATATGTTAAAACTTGATATGGTCTTCATGATGAACAGAGCAAAGAGCACAAGTAAGAAGAGCATAATTCATCTTGTAATGGGAATTGCTGGAGAGCTTGATCTTGATGTAATTGCAGAAGGCGTTGAAACTCTTGAAGATGTAAATTATTTAAAGACAGTTGGATGTAGATTTGCCCAGGGGTACTTCTATGAACGACCAATTCCAGATAAAGAGTTTGTGAAATTATTGACCAAAGCAGAAGATGTTGTTCCCTGTACTGTCAAACATATAACATTCTCTCCCAATGGTACTACTTTGAAAGCTGGCTCTTACCTTGCAGAAAAACTTGGAAATGAGACTCTATACAATGTAACTTTGAAAGATGATCGCTCTCAAACTATCGTCGCTCAAAAAGATGAATTGATACTAATTTCATTTCCTGCATATGCTGGAAGGATTCCTTCACTTTTTGCCAATTTCTTAAAGCAAAAAGTTAAATTCAATGGTGCCAAGGTCATTCTAATGGTGAGCTATGGTAACAGAGAGTTTGATGACTGTCTTGTTGAGGGATATGATATTGTTGAAGAGCAAGGTGGAACTGTAATAGGGGCAACTTCAGTTGTCACTCAGCATTGCTATACAGATAAAGTTGGAACAGATCATCCAAATGAAGATGACTTCTTGGTTCTCAATGAATTCTCTCAGGTTGCTTTGGGAAGAATGGATTCAAATAAAGTCAAACTAGATCTTCCAGGAAATAGACCTTATCGAGAGGGTGTGAAATTGACAGAACCATATTACATGCCTGTTAAAGATAAAGACAGATGTGTTGATTGTGGTGTTTGTGAGGATGTATGTCCTACCAAAGCAATGACTACCAAAGACCCTTCAGAATGCATTCACTGCTGTGCATGTATAAATGCATGTAAAGCCGGAGCTCTATCAATAAAAGATGAAAGACATCTTGGTATCATAAATATGCTTGAGGCAAATTGTCAGACTATAAAAAAAACCAAATATTATTAAGTTCCTCTTGTATAAACAAACAAAACATCACATTTTACTGTGATGTTTTGTTTTAAGCACTGTTTTAAAAAAAAGTGGGAAAGTGTTTGAAATCAAAAATGATGCCTGCCGTCTTATCAGTGCAGGCATTCAGGTCATTCTTCCATTTTCTCTGCAAGTTCAAGCCAGCGCTCTTCCTTTTCTTCTAGAGTGATCTTACTATCATTATAGGTCTTTGTTCTCTGCTCGAGAGTTCCATATTCATTCTCACTTATATCAGCGAAAGATTCTTCAAGAACTGAAATCAATGTGGTAAGTTTATCAATTTCCTCAGTGATTGATTCATATTCCTTCTTCTCTTTGAAAGAAAGTCCCTTTTTTCTAGGTCTTTTGTTGTAGCTCTTGCTGCTTTGTTTCTCTTCTTTCTTGACTTCCTCTACTTTTTCTTCCTCAACTTTTAAGAAGCTTATGTTGTTGTTCTCCAAGTCTTCCTTATAATTCGAGTAGATTCCAGGATATTCATTAATTTTAGGTTTGTTCAAAACAAAAAGCTGATCACATGTGTTGTCTAAGAAGGCTCTATCATGGGATACAATAATTGAGCAACCATCAAAATCATTGATGTAGCTCTCAAGGTTTTCCATTGTTTGAACATCAAGGTCATTTGTTGGTTCATCCAATACCAAGAAGTTTGGATTCTTCATCAAACGAGAGATCAAATAAAGACGACGTTTTTGACCACCTGAAAGAGTGGAAATTGGAAGTCTATGAAGCTTTGCAGGAAAACTGAATGTCTCAAGAAATTGAGAGCTGCTCAATTCCTGACCTGGTGCAAGAGTTATTCTCTCTGAGATATCCTCAACATATTCAAGAACAGTCTTGCTGCTGTCAATATTGCGGCCCATTTGATCATAATACCCAAAGACAGTATTCACACCCACGTCAATTGTACCACCATCTGGCTTCAGATGGCCCGTGATTATATCTAAAAGAGTAGATTTACCGCTACCATTTGGACCAACAATTCCTATTCTCATGTTCTTTGTAAAAGAGTATGAGAAGTCGTCAAACAGCACATTATCTCCATACGCCTTTGATAGATGCTTCACATTCAAAATCTTCTTTCCAAGACGTCGAGAGGTGGAAGTGAAGCGTGTCTGTGATACATCAGAGACATTCTTCTGTTGATTCTGCATGTTCATTATTCTATCTTTACGATTGGTATCCTTACCGGTTCTTGCCTGTGGACCTCTTTGAAGCCAAACAAGCTCTCTTCTCAGTATGGTAGAGAGTCTATCCTGCTCTTTTTGCATTGATTCCAATCTCTGAGCTCTTCTTTCAAGATAATCAGTGTAATTACCAGGATGTACATAGATCTGTGATCTATCAAGTTCAAGAATCTTGTCGCAGACAGCATTCAAGAAATATCTATCGTGAGTTACAACAATGATTGTCATTGTACTTGCTGCAAGATATCTTTGAAGCCACTCAATTGTTTCAATATCAAGATGGTTTGTTGGTTCATCCAACAGAAGAATATTTGGATTTGAACATAGAACTCGAGCTATACCAACTTTCTTTCTCTGTCCACCAGATAAAGTTGACATATCTCTATCAATTACATCACTGAGATTCAGCTCTCCAAGAATCGATAGAAAGTCTGATTCAATATTCCAAGTATTATCTTTATCCATCTCATCAGTTATTTCAGCCAATCTCTTATGTGATGATTCATCATCACTTATTTCAAGAAGTCTGTAATACTCTCTGAGACGTTCAAATCTTGAACCTTCACCTTTAAAAAGGTAATCCCTGACACTATCTCCATCATCAAATTCGATGACCTGATTTAGCATCATTATTTCTGCATAATTAGCCATACTGACTTTACCAGTATCACTCTCTAATTTGTTATTTATTACTTTCAGTAGGGTTGATTTTCCCGTACCATTATTTCCAATTAACCCAACATGATCCCTTTCATCCAGTCCAAAAGTAACATTTTGGAACAGTGGTTCATCGTTTAAAGTCAACGAAATGTTTTCACATGATAAAATATTCATAAGTATTTGTAGATTATATTATTGTATTATCCTTTGCAAGATGCTTTTCTCGTTGACCAGTAATTATTTAGTTGATATTATGCCACTATGATAAAAGATATAAATTTAAGGCTTTCTCCTAAAGAAGCTACCCTTATTCCTGAGATTAAAACAGCAGCATGTAAGAAACTAAAAATTAAAGCTGGTACTGTTACAGATATCCAGATTGTAAGAAGATCTATCGATGCAAGACGTTATCCTATCGTCGTCGATATGAGTGTTAAAGTATTTATCGACGAACCATCAATAAGTCGCGTTGAAGAAACAAAATACCAAGATGTAAGTGACAAAAAAGAAGTAATTGTTGTGGGTTGTGGACCTGCCGGATTATTTGCAGCATTGAGACTGATTGAAAAAGGTTTCAAGCCAATTGTATTGGAACGTGGTGATAATGTTCATGATAGAAAAGTATCTACAGCAACCATGATCAAGACAAACAGAGTAAATGAACATTCTAATTACTGTTATGGTGAAGGTGGAGCAGGTGCTTTCTCTGATGGTAAGTTATATACAAGATCATCTAAAAGAGGTGATGTTAAGAAAGTATTGTCTCAATTCATCCAACACGGAGCTGTTGAAGACATCATGTTTGAAGCACACCCTCACCTTGGAACAGACAACCTACCAACAATAGTGGAGAACATGAGAAACACAATCATCAAATTTGGTGGTGAGGTTCGTTTCAAAACTATGGTAGTTGATGTTATTGTTGAAGGTGAAAAAGTAGTTGGTGTTACAACAAAAGATGGTAAGACCTACAATGCACCTGTAATTTTAGCTACAGGACACAGCAATGATGATATGTACATCATGTTGAATGAAAAGGGAATTCCTCTTGAAGCAAAAGGAATAGCAGTTGGTGTCAGAGTTGAACATCCTCAGAAATTGATTGATCAAATTCAATATAAAACAAGTGAGAAAAGAGACAAATACCTACCACCAGCAGAATACCGTTTTGTAACACAGGTTCAAGATAGAGGCGTGTACTCTTTCTGCATGTGCCCAGGTGGTGTGATTGTACCATCTCATACAAAAGAGGGTTATGCAAATGTTAACGGAATGAGTAACTCATCTCGTAGCGGAGAATTTGCAAACGCTGCATTTGTTGTTGAAATCAAACCAGAAGATCTTCCACAATTTGAAGGTCCTTTAGGTGTGTTGAACTTCCAGAAAGCTTTAGAGAAAAGAACCTACGATTACATCGGTGGTGGTCTTGAAGCTCCAGGTCAACGTATGGTTGATTTCATTAAAGGAAAAGAGAGCACATCTCTTCCAGCAACAAGTTATATACCAGGTGTTGTAGGATGTGATTTGAATAAATTATTCCCATCATTCATCTCTCAAAGATTGGCACAGGCATTTAGATTGTTTGGTAAGAATGCAAGAGGTTTCCTATGTAAGGATGCTTTATTGATTGCATCTGAAACCAGAACAAGCTCTCCTGTAAGAATTCTTAGAGATAAAGAGACCTTCATGAGCTTTGATGGTCTGTTCCCTTGTGGTGAGGGTGCAGGTTATGCAGGAGGAATTGTTTCCTCAGCTATGGATGGTGTCAACACAGCAGACGCTGTAATCAAATATCTTTCATGATAGAATGTTTCAAACCCATTCTTGGTGCACTGCCTCATACTCTTGTATTGGGCTCCTGCCCAAGTGTTGTTTCACTTGAGAAGGTGGAATACTATGGAAACAAACGCAATGCTTTTTGGCCTATAATGAGGGATGTGTTTGGTGGAGATGATTTTAAGAACTATGATGATAAGGTGCAGTTTGCAATGGATAACCATGTAGCAATATGGGATGTTGTTGCTCAATGCACCAGAGAAGGTTCCTTAGACAGTGCAATAAAAGATGTTGTTGTAAATGATATAGAAGATTTATTGATGGAGATGCCATCAATAAAGACAGTTCTCTTCAATGGAGCAGCTGCAGCAAAATATTATAAAAAATATGTTGCTTATTATCCTTACAGAACAGAATTTTTTACAATGCCATCTACAAGTCCAGCTTACACAATTCCTTATGAAAAGAAACTGGAAGAGTGGGAATCTAAATTATATTGATGATAACAGGAAGGTGAGAGCCTTCCTGTACTTATCTCAAGACCTTTGAATTATCCAAACATAGATTTCAACATTCTTGCATTGAATGCAGCAGCACCTTCTGGATGATTGTTGAAGAAAATCTGAGTCAGCTGTGCTCTATCTTTTAAAATTTTAATTGTACCAACTGTCTCTTTCAATTCCTCTCTAGAATAAAGATATCTATATCTAGCACTTCCATTGTTCTTTGCATCACCTGCATACCAACTATCAGAGTTTCTTCCATGAAATCTTATGTATGCTTGATTGTTTGTGATGATCGGCAGAAATACTGGAAGATTTTTGATTGATGGCATATCAACAAGACATATTGAGGAATCCAAATTTTTCAGACCTTCATAAACACTATCTTTCTGCCAGTTGCTCTCTCTGAATTCCACCACTGAAGGATAGCCCTCAAACTGCTTCAATAATTGAGAGAGATATATTCTTTTGTCTTTTGTGTAATGGAAAGAATAGGGAAATTGAAAAAGTATTGAAGTCAGAACACCATCAACAAGTAAGGGCTCAATGGCTCTTTTGAAGTTTGATGCCTCTTCTATCCAAGATGGAGTGAGCTCGTGGGTCAAAGTCTTTGTCACCTTCAAACTGAAAGATAATTTTGCATCAGTTTTAGATATCATGCTGGCGACATTTTTTTTAGATGGCATTCTGTAGAATGTATTGTTGATCTCTACAGCATCAAATTGTGTTGCATAGTAAGATAGAAAATCTTTTTTATTGAGACCTTCTGGATAAAAACTACCCACCCAATCTGGATAATAATAACCACTTGTTCCAATCAAGAATCTACCCATATTTACCAACTCCTTAAATTCAATGCTCTAATTTTAGCTCACAAGATTCAAGGATTCAATTGTTTTGGAGACAGAACTCAAATATAAGTTGGATTTGATCAAATAAAAAGAGGAAGGCAGAACCTTCCTCTCTCACAAACGTTGAGTCAATTTAATCTTCGTCAATGTCTCTGTAGTAATGCCCCATTGCATCTGCTGCCATTATTGCATCATATACAATCTGAGAGTCAACAGGGAAAGGCATGTTATGAAGAGTGTCGCCTTCAGCGCAAGCAATTTCTGCAACCTTTCTGATCTCATCTTCCTTGATCTCTTTTATTCCAAGTTCTTCCAAAGTAACAGGAAGACCAAGTTCAAGACAGAATTCAATAACTTCTTCCAATTCCTCTCTATCAGCATTCTCCAAAATAAGTTGAGTCAGAGTACCAAATGCAACTTTCTCACCATGATACATCTGATGTGTCTCTTCAATGCAAGTCAATCCATTATGGATGGCATGAGCTGCAGCAAGACCTGCTGATTCAAAACCTACTCCAGAAAGATATGTATTGGCCTCAATGACATCTTCTACAGCTGGAGTACAGTTTCCACCTTTAACAGCGATCATTGCTTTATAGCCGTTTTCTATTATTGTATCGTAGCAGAGTCTTGCAAGGGCAAGTGCTGCTAAGGAACATGTTCCACCAACACAGTTTTGAGCATTTGAAGCTTTACAAGCTCTTGCTTCAAAATATGTAGCTAGAGCATCACCCAATCCACTTACCAAAAGTCTAACAGGAGCTTTAGCTATAACAGCTGTATCCATGATGACCATGTTTGGGTTTGATGGTAAGAATAGGTATGATTCAAAAACACCTTCATCAGTATAGATAACAGATAGAGCTGAACAAGGAGCATCACTGCTTGCAATTGTAGGACAGATGATTGTAGGTAATTTTGAGTAATGAGCTGCAGCTTTTGCAGTATCTAAAGCCTTACCGCCACCAACACCAATTATAGATGTTGCTCCGACTTTTTTTGCTTCATCTTGAACTCTTTTGATCTCTTTCTGAGAGCATTCGCCATTGAAGAAACAGAATGTGATCTTTGCACCTTCAACTTCCTTAGCGCTATCTTCAATTAATTTACCAACTCTTTTATATCCTCTTTCGGTAATCAAAACCAAAAGATCTGTTGATAAATTCTTAGCAAAATCTGCTAAATGTGATAATGAATCTCTCTGCTGTACATAGCGAGAAGGGCTGCCAATAATTTTTGCCATTGTGTATTTCCTTTATGTTAGTTTGAACTGTTATGATTATACAATATTAATCGATAAAAATAAATAGATAAAATTTTATTTTTATATAGCCACTTGTAATATAACTTGTACTGATTTAAATGTGAAAATTTACTGTGTGCATCATTGATACTTTCAATTTAAATATTTATTCTGTCTTCAAAGGAAATAATTGATAACATGATTGAAGATAAAATATTTTTTGTAAACGACTATTCAACAGTTGCACATCCTAATTTGATAGATGCACTGAGCAAGGCCAATTATACAAGTCAACTTGGATATGGTGATGATGAGTATTCAAATGAAGCTAGAGATCTGATAAAAAAGCAGTGTGGTGGTGATCCTGATATATTCTTCCTTGTTGGAGGAACTCAGGTCAACATGGTATTTTTATCAGCAGCATTGAAGAGCTACCAGGGAGTTATAAGCAGCCATCTAGGTCACATAGCAACCCATGAAACAGGAGCAATTGAATCAAGAGGACATAAGGTTCTTTCTGTTGTAACCGGTTCTGATGGAAAGGTAGCTGCTTCTCAAATAAAGAAAATTTGCAGAGCCTACAGTGAAGATGTAAACAGACTTCATACAGTGCAGCCAGGAGGTGTCTATATATCACAACCAACTGAATCTGGTGCCCTTTATTCTAAAGAAGAATTGATTGGTATCAGCAGGGTATGTGATGAAAACAACCTTTTTTTATATGTTGATGGCGCTAGAATGGGATATGCACTCTCCAGCAAGCAGAATGATGTCTCATTGGAGGACCTTCATCTTCTCACTGATTGTTTTTACATAGGCGGAACCAAGTGTGGTGCGATGATAGGTGAGGCTCTTGTTATAAACAATAAGAAATTCACAAAGGATGTAGAATACAGCATAAAACCAAATGGAGCATTGCTTGCAAAAGGAATGGTCTTGGGCATTCAATTCAAAGAGCTGTTTACAGATAACCTGTACATCAATATCTGCAAAAAAGCAAATGAGATGGCTCAGTTGATTGCAAAAACTTTAAAAGATTGTGGATTCACTCTTTACAGTGAATCTCATACAAATCAGCAGTTTGTGATTGTTCCTGATGAAGTTCTGCAGCAATTAGAGAAGAAATATGAATTTGCGGTTTGGGAGAAACAGGATGATGGAAAAACTGTCATCAGAATCTGTACATCTTGGTCTACTGATGAGAGTATGGTTGAATCTCTGGTGGAGGATATCAAAAAATATCGATTGAATTGATTGACCTTCACTTAAAAATAAAAAGGCTATTCCAATGTTGAGGAATAGCCTTTTGCTTAATATGGGAGCTGTTGATTAATTGAATTTGTAAATCAATCCAACAGGTACCTCTACAGCATGTACAGTATTATCTGTGTGATAGTTGAATGCATAATTGACGCCAGCTTTTATCATCCAAGAATCATTGATATCATATTTGATTCCAAGTCCAGCTTTTGCTCTGAAATAAGGTGTCTCACCGTCTTCAGAAATAGGTATCAAACTACCAACTCCAGCCATCAAGTAAGGAGTGAATTTTTCAGAATCCATGAAGTTGAGATCATAGGAGATTGTGAACATTGGTATCAATTCTTTGAAGAAGTTACCATCGAATCTATCTGCACCAAATCCCAATTCAAAACCAATTGTTGTGTTATCACTTACCTCTCTCTCAATTACCATGTCCAATCTTGCACCGAAATAAGCAAAATCTGAAACACTGTTGAGTGTTCCATTGAGCATTGTGTAGTTTCCAAGTAATCCAATGTGGTAAGGATTCAATTCTTTAGGTTCAAATAGAGATAGGTCTGCGAAATCTTCAGTTGTTTGAGCTAATGAATGATCTGCAACTGAAACTTCAGTTTGCTCAACAGCTGCGTCAGCTACTTCAGCAATTGTTGTCTGAGAGTCTTCAGAGCCTTGCTCAACTGCAGTCATTTGTGAATCAACAGCAGCATCTTCTGTAACTGCAGCAGAAGTCTCTTCCACTGCATCTTCTGCTACCATGGTATCTTCACTGTGCATCTCTGCTGCTGGAGTTTCCATAATTGTATAAGAATCATTATCTGATGCAAGAACAATATTTCCTGTAGTTTCGTCCATTGAAATGCTTGTTAGCTTGCCTTCAATTGTTTTTGTTTCATTGTTTTGAGTAATTTTTGTTTGAGTGCTGCTCTCTTCAATCATCACGCCATTAGGTAGTGTATAAGTTGTCTCACCACCAATTTTGTGCTGCATCATTGCACCATCTGCATAGTTGATTGTTATCATTGGAAGATGAATTGCATATGTATCAATTGCAGATTCTGTTATAACAATATCATTGAACATAGTGGTGAAGCCATCTGATCCCAAGCCAATTGTTACATCATCTATATGAGCTTCGATGGTTGTATCATTGAATCTTATGCTCATGTTTTTATCAATTACCAAGTTGTACCACTCTCCATCAGAAGTGAAGTTGGTGATAGATGGAAGAATGAAGCTTGTGCCATCATAAGAAATCATAATTGTCTCTAAATTCTTTGTTGCATCAATTTGAAGACCAACAGGGAATTTACCTGTAACATTTCCTTCTGAATCAATATAGATTGAAGATGAATCTGCATTGTTGAACTTTGCATTATCTTTCTCTATAGAGTAATTTATTATTTTGTTTGCAGATAATAAAGTTCCTCTGTAATATAGAAGATTGTCTTTCAATTCAAATCCCAAGCTCTCAATATCTAACTTGTTTGATTGCATTGCTACAGGAGCCTCTGGTTTTTCTGTCATAGTTTCAGCAGTAGTTTCCATTGCAGGCTTCTCTGATTCTGTTTTTTCGGTAGATGAAACAACAGCTGATGTGCTTGTATCTGTGCTTACAGCTTGTGTTGTGCTTGTATCTTCGGCTGCTTTATCTTTATTGCAGCTTGTAAAAGTAAGCGAAATAGCAATTGTAATTATTGTAAGTATGATAACTTTTGTGTGTTTCGATTTTTTCATTTGTTCCTCAATTTGAATTTAGTTTTCAGTTTAATTTTATTTGTTCTAATATTCTTTTCTAACATCTAAATAATAATAGCTATATTGCGTTTGGGCAATGAATTTTAAACAAATTTGACGAAATGTCATGATTTATTGAGCTTTTACTGCAGTTTCAACCGTCAAATATTTTTCAGACGTATAAGATATCAAGAAAGAGCCAAGAGGAGCTGTTATAACAATACCAATAACTGCAAAAGTGAGAGCCATCTCTCCAACACCAAGACCCATTGCAAGAGGAACACCACCCATAGCTGCTTGAACAGTTGCTTTTGGTAACTCTGAAACAAGACAGAATACCTGTTCTTTTGAAGTCAGACCAGTCTTTGTTGTGGATATGAATGTTCCAAATGTTCTGAAGAAGAGACCAATAAATAGCATTATTATCACATTGATTCCAGCTTGGGATATATATGTTATGTTCACAAGAGCACCAACAAGTACGAATAAGAAGATCTCAGCTCCAACCCATAATTTACCAAATTTTGGTGTGAGCCTTGTTGCTAGAATTGGATGTTTTGCTTTGATCACCAAACCAAGACTTACAATAGCCAGTAGGCCTGAGATTGGTACAATCTCTCCGATTGAGTTTTCGAGTGAGATGAATAAAAATGCCACGCTCAATAAAAGCAGGACTTTAACAGTGTCTCTCATATGGAACTGTCTGAAGAATTGAACCAGAAGTATACCTGATACAACACCCAGTAAGATTCCTGTTAACATGGAAGCTGGTACTCTCAAAAAAGAAGTTGCATGGATATCTCCACCTTTTGCCAATCCAGCAAGGGCTGTAAAGATAACAACACAGTAGACATCATCAGCAGAGGAGCCTGCAAGCATCATCTGAGGAATAGCTTTGTTGGTACCTTTCTTTTCTTCAATCAGACGAGTCATGGCAGGAACAACAACAGCAGGAGATACAGCTCCCATAATTGCACCTATGATACCAGCGTCTATGACTGATATATGCATAAGATGTGGGGCAAAGATCAGATATGCTATTATCTCGCAGGAAGCTGGAACAAAGCAAAGCATTATTGCAGGTCGTCCAACTTTCTTTAAATCTTGAAGATCAAGGGACAGGCCAGCTTTCATCAGAATGATAATTAGTGCAATCTCTCTGATATCGCCTGAGATATTGGTCAGGGATGATGATAGTATGTTGAAACCAAAAGGTCCGAGAATTATACCAACGAATAACATTCCTATTATGTACGGTAGGTGAATTTTTTTAAATACACTTCTTGACAGCAATCCGAATAAAATGATGAGAGCTAAACTAAATAACATAAAATTGTTCCTTTACATAGACATAAAAAAAGATGCCACTGCTAAATTTGCAGAAGTCATCAGCTAAAAGCAGTTCGGATTAAAAATCCAGGGAGACATTCATTCCCGATAAAATATGAATTCAATAATAGATAAGAATCATGTTTATTACAATATCAAGAGTGTATATTTCAAATAAAAAAAGACCATCTCAGAGTCAAGATGATCTTTTTCATGTATTTTTGATTATATTCTAGCAGAATAAATCTGCTTTGTTTTATCATATTGAGATTGGACCACTCCAATGAGAGGATGGTTCTTTCTCAGTACTTTTGGAGAGATGTTGTTGACTGTGCTCAATATCTCCAGTGATAAAGTGTAATTCTTTCCAATGTTAGCAAGTCTTGCAATTCTGACTTCAAGTGAGATCTGCTGCTCAGTTGTGATTTGATATGAGCTCTGTGCAATCTGATTTGATAGCTCTAGATATCCTTGAAGAGCCTTCTGAAACAATTCATGTCTTTCGTATGCAAGACATAGAGCACAGAGAATGTTGATTTGAACTTCAATTGGTATTTCATGCTTGATGGAATAGTTGTAGGCATCACGCAGATAGCAGAGCTCTCTGTCCTTATCTTTTTCAAAACGTGCAAGTTTTGCCAAGCATAGACAGTATAGACTGTAATACTTGTTGCTCTTGTCAACTGAAAAATCTTTAAGAGTTGATTTTGTATCAATTATGTTATTTTCATTTATATAGGCATTGGCTAGGTTGATAGTTGCCTCTATCTTTGCATTTTCGTCACTGCTTTCCATTGTGCCTTGATATATGTTCAAAGCATTAATTTTTGCATTCTCAAAATCTTCATCTTCTGTATATAGATCAAAAAGCTGCGCACACACAGACAAATAAATGGTACTTGTTATACCATTTTTGTTGAAAGCCTCTGTTTTGTAGAGGTTGAGAGTAGCAATTTTATCATGTCTTCTTGCAAAAGGTGTTAAATTTTCAACATCTTTTACAATTAATAATTTCTGTAAGTAGTTTTCCATAAGTTTTCCTTAGTAGTTATATTGAAAATGTAGTCATAATAGCGTCGATTTGCAAGTAAAAATGCTATTATAATTTTTTAAAATCTTCAGCAACAAGAATTCTGAGAGGATGATTTTCAGGCAGGGTGCATTCAATATTGCTATGAAGCGATGTCAGTAACTCAGCTCTTTCTTTATGGTGGTTTAAATATCCATGAATTCTTGCCTCTCTGTAGAATATTGAAGCAATTCGTTCATAAGACAAAAATTTATGGATCTCAAATTCTGGTTCTTGCATCTTTTCATATATCATGAAGGCTCTGTTGTACTCTTTAGCTTTTTCAAAAGCTAATGCCAGGCCACATAAAATTTCAAACTCAATTCTCTTCATGCAACCACTTCTGAGTGCTAGATTGAGTGCAATTTGGAAGTTTTTTATCTCTTCTGTGTTGTTCTGTTTGATACCATAATATTTAGCTAATCCACAGTAATATAAATAATGAAATTCGATGCAATCAAAATTCTTCATCTCATCCAATATTTTTTTTGCTTCGTATATTTTACTTTCATTCAGTAGGGCACATGCATAATTGTATTGCGCTTGTATTGTGAAACGAGGTATGTTTATTTTTTCTGATTCTGCATACATCTTTGAAGCTATTATTGTTGTGTTTTCCCAATCTTCATCAACTTGATATGCTTCTAATAGAGCAACATATAATTGTAAGTTCTCATCAATAACTTTTTGGTCTTTTTCAATAAAAGAAGGCAGTATGGCATTAATTTTTTTGATTTTCTGAAGATTCTCTGCAACTGGTACAAGATTTTCAACATCTCTCACCACTTCCAATCGACTGCTTATTATTTCCATCTCACCATCCTTTTAATATCACATAAATTAAGACCAAATTGTAGTTCTGAAGTTACAAAAAGTACAATATAAATTATTTATTTTAACTTTTTTGCACGCAAAGCAAAGTAACAATCATGCACAAAGCTATCTACAATCTCCAATCCACTTAAATCAGTATACATATCATCAACTATAAAACCTGCTTTAAAAAGACCTCCCAAAAGTATGTCCCAAGTATGAGAGAATTCTATTGTATCATGTCTTTTGATCATTTTTTCAACATCGCTTTTTTTTAAACTCTTCAAATCAGAGTAGGGCACTGTGTATTTAACTTTGAGCTTTCCTTTGAATTCTTTTTTTTCATCAAAAATATATAAGATGGGATTTGTTGCACTTGTTAAAAACGTTCCACCTGTTTTTAAAACTCTGTAGCATTCATCGTAAGTCTTTTGAACTTCTGAGATAAAGCATGTAGATGTAGGGTTGTAAATCATATCGAAAGTACAATCTTCAAACATAGAAAGGTCCTGCATATCACCTTGAATGGCTTTTATATCAAGACCATATTTTTTAGAAGTCTCTACATCTGTTTCAATCTGCTTTTTGCTTATATCAAGCACTGTAACATCAGCTCCAGCAGCACTCAACATGATGCTCTGCTGTCCACCACCACAGGCCAAAGCAAGTATTTTCTTACCTCTTATATCAGATACCCATTCAGGTTTCACATATTTGATAGGGGTCAGATAGATCTGAAGATTCCCATCTTTTGCCAAATTAAATTGGTTCTCATTCACTCCAACTGTCCAAAAATTATCTTTTGAATTTTCAAAGTCCCATGCGATAGCATTATCTTTTACATATTCTTTCATAACAATTAAAGGGTACCATAAAGTTTTAGAAAATACATAGTGAATGAGCATATTTATGGCTATATGTCTGAAAAAAATTTAAAAATATTGCAATTTTTTTAAAAAAACTTGGATTGATGCCATTGCTTTGCAAATATATTGTATTTCTAGAACTTGTCTTTGTGGTTGTGCATTCGTTGATTTGTAAATTGAAAATTGAAAAACACCATGACTTCAGTTTTACATTTTCTGTGGTTGATTTTGAAGATAAAAAAAACTTTCAAATTAATGAAAGTTTCTACGTTGCGGACAACTGGACTTGAACCAGCACAGGCTTTCGCCCACAAGCACCTCAAGCTTGCGTGTCTACCAATTCCACCATGTCCGCGTAATTGATTCGATATGCTTGAAAGTATCATTTGTTATCATTTTTGTCAATCAGTTTTTTCTAATTAAATCAGGAATTTTTTTAATTATATTGATGCAATTGATTTTGTCCAAATAACTGCAGAGTTAATTAAAAACAATGTTTCAAATAGGAAGGAGAGCAATTATAAGTAACAGTTATTGACATATGCCAATAAAGATATTATATTTTAATTACAAATAAAAATAAAAGCAATTGAGCTTTATTGGAGAAGATACACAGATGAAAATTGCAATGGCAACTCTTGAAGAAAACATGGAAACAAAACTCGACCAAACTTTTGGTAGAGCTGTATATTTTTTGATACATGATACAGAAACAGGCGAGAATAAGTTCATGGTAAATCCTGCTAAAGATGCAACAGGTGGCGCTGGTATAAAATCTGCACAGACACTTGTGGATGAAAAAGTTGATACTTTGATTGTATTCCGTTTGGGAACAAATGCAGTTAAAGTTCTTGAAGGTGGTAACATTAAATGCTTCAGAGCAATAGATGAAACAGCAGAAGCCAATTTAAAAGCATTCAAAGATGGAAAGTTGACAAAACTTGAAGATTTTCATCCTGGATATCATCACGCAAACTAATTTCATTGCTTGATAAAATAAATTTATTGATATGGTGGTTGATCTATACCACCATTATTTTTACTAAAAAGGTGAATAGAACTTATGAATATAGCAGTATTAAGCGGAAAAGGTGGTACAGGAAAAACTTTTATCTCAACAAATCTTGCAAATACCATCCCAAAATCCACATATCTAGATTGTGATGTTGAAGAACCAAATGGAAGAATCTTTTTCAATGCCAAAGACGAGATGAAAACAGAAACGGTCTACAGGATGATTCCATCCATTGATAAAGATAAATGCAATGGATGCAGAGCCTGCACAGATTTCTGTCAATTTTCAGCTCTGGCATTTTTTGGTGATTCTCCGATGCTGTTCCCTGAAGTCTGCCATAGCTGCGGCGGATGTGCGATGGTATGTCCAACTGGTGCAATAACAGAGGTTAGAAGCAGTGTTGGAATTGTTGAAGTGAATAAAGTTGGAGATTTGAAGATTGTCTCTGGATTGTTGGATATAGGTGAGGCCTCTTCAATTCCTGTGATCAACAGAGTTCTCAGTGAGATTGAAAATACAAGCATCATTGATTGTCCTCCTGGAAGTGCATGCTCTACTATGGAATCAATAAAGAAGGCAGATTATTGTGTTCTTGTTACTGAGCCAACAATATTTGGATTGCATAATTTAAAGATGATTGTTGAACTTGTTCAGCTTTTTAAAATTCCTTTTGGATTTGTAATCAATAAAGTTGAAGATCCCAATAACACCATGATTGAAGATTATGTAAAGACACTTGGAAAAGAGGTTCTGATAAAAGTCCCTTTCACAAAAGAAATTGCAAACAAAGTTGCATCTGGTCATCTGATAAGCGATTCAGACTCTGAGTTGCGAGATCTTTTTAAAACATTGTTGAGTAAAATTACAGAGGAGATTTCATAATGAAAAAAATATTGGTCCTTTCTGGTAAGGGTGGAACAGGCAAGACAACCATAACATCAGCTCTGATAGATTTGATGAGCATTCAAGCTTTTGCTGACTGTGATATTGATGCACCAAATCTTCATTTGATTGAAGCTCCTAAGAAAATTGCAAAAAAAGAACCATTTTATGGTATGGATATTGCTAAAATTGATTCTGATAAATGCATTGGCTGTGGAATATGTTATGATTCATGCAGATTTGACTCCATCATAAAGGTGGATGGTAAATGTACTGTCAATGAAATTGCATGTGAGGGTTGCTTTGTCTGTGAACTTGTATGTCCTCAAGATGCTATATCTCATGTAAAAAATATAGTTGGAACAACACAAGTATTCAAAGACGATAAGGTCTTCTCCACAGCAATTCTGAACATGGGATCTGGAAATTCTGGAAAACTTGTATCAGAGGTCAAGAAGAATCTA